>CATPBF010000062.1 GCA_955652585.1 Candidatus Dormiibacterota bacterium
CTTGATGAGCTTCGCCAGCGACGCGGCCTCATGGGGCGCAGAACCGAAGCGTCCCATCCCGGTGTCGATCTTCAGGTGTACCGGAACGACCTCGTCGCTCTCGCCCAGTGCCCGCGCGAAGTCGGCGCTCGACACGCCGATGCTGAAACCGCTCGCGGCGGCCGCGAGCGCCTGGTCGGGCACCAGGCCGCCCATCACCAGGATGCGCTCCACGTGGGCCAATCCAGTGAGCTCGCGCGCCTCTTCGAGGGTGGCCACCGCCAGCCACGTCGCGCCGGCGCCTAGTGCCGCCCGCGCGACCGGTACCGCGCCGTGGCCATATCCGTTCGCCTTGACGACCGCGATCAACCGCGTCCCCTGGGGTACGTGGGCGAGGATGCGGGCGGCGTTGGCGCGCACAGCGCGCAGGTCGATGTCCGCCCAGCGAAGAGCTGTAACGCTCAGAGGCCGCCCTGGCGGAGGACATGCATGACGAGGGGGAGCTCCGGCAGCAGGTCGCTCGCCAGCAACCCCGCATCGCCGAGGCGCTGCGAGATGCGACGGCCGGCGGCGGCGTGGACGTAAACGCCGCTGACAGCGGCCGCATACGGATCAGAACCCTGCGCGATGAATGCGGCGATCACGCCAGACAGGACGTCGCCGGTGCCACCCGTCGCCAACGCCGGGACCTCATGAGGGTCCTCGCTGAGACGGCCGTCGGGATGCGCGACCAGCGTGTGGGCGCCCTTAAGGACGATGATCGCCCCCCACTCCTTGGCCGCCCTGCGTGCGGCCCCGGCCCGATCAGCCTGGATCGCCTCGGTCGTCTTGCCCAACAGCCGACCCATCTCGCCTGGGTGCGGCGTCAAGACCCGGTTCTTGCCCAGGCGAGTCTTCTTGCGAGCGGAGGCGGCGAGAGCGGTGAGCGCGTCCGCGTCCAGCACCAGCGGGCATTCCGCGTGCAGTGCGAGGTCGAGGATCAGGCGCCAGGTGGAGCGGTCTCTGCCCAGCCCCGGCCCGATGACGCCGACTTCGGCAGTCGCCAGCTGGCGCAGCACGGAGTCATACGCCGCATGGCCGACGGCACCCGGCGCCACCTCCGGCATCGGGGTGGCCATGACCTCGGTGCATTTGGCGGCCAGGATCGGATAGATCGTTTCCGCGACCAGCAGCCGGACCAGGCCGGCGCCGGCACGGGCCGCGCCGGTGGCGCTGAGATAAGCCGCCCCGGTGAAGCCGAGGCTCCCGGCGAGCACCACGACGGTCCCGAAGGTGCCCTTGTGGGCGTCACGTGGGCGGTCGGGAAGGATGACCGATTCCGGCGCCGGCAGGAGGACGTCGACCGCGTCCGGCATCTCGAGGTGCGAAGTCGCGACGGCCAGGCCGCCGTGGTGCGTGATGCTCACTTCGACGCGCGCGCCGCGGTGGTCGCCGAGCAGCCTCACCCTCGGCGCACCGGCCGGGCCCGGCAGGACCTCGATGCGCCGACGCGGGAAGCAGATGCCGGTGCCGTCGAAGCATTTGATCACTGCCTCTTTGGCCGCCCAGCGCCCGGCCAGGCGCTCGGAGTTGGTGCCGGTATAGGCGAGCTCGGCGGGGGTGTAGACCTTGTTCAGGAAACCGCGACCGGACCGTTTGACCGCGAGCGCGATTCGCTCCACCGAGACGGCGTCGACGCCGATGCGCTGCATAGCCTCATTTTGGGCGACCTTGCCTAGCTCACGCCCTCTCCCTAACCCTCCCCCCTTCGGGGGGAGGGGATTACTCGACGGTGACTGACTTCGCCAGGTTGCGGGGCTGGTCGACGTTCTCGCCGAGCTCGACCGCAACGTGGTACGCGAACAGCTGCAGCATGACCGTGTTCAGGATCGCGGCAGAAACTTCCTCCACCGCAGGCATCTCGAAAACGTCCGTGGCCACGCCGTCCAGCGACCTGTCGCCCTCGGTGATGAGGGCAAGCACAGGAGCGCTGCGTGCGACGATCTCGTGGACGTTGCTCACCATCTTGTCCTTGGTCGCGCTCGCCGTACAGATCGCGATGACAGGGAACTTGTCGTCGAGCAATGCGATGGGGCCGTGCTTAAGCTCACCGCCGGTCGTGCCCTCGGCGTGGATGTACGAGATCTCCTTCAGCTTCAAAGCGCCCTCGAGTGCGACTGGGTAGCTGAGGCCGCGGCCGAAGTACATGAAGTTGCGGTAGCCGGCGTATCGGTGCGCAATCTTGGCGATCTCTTTCTCGCGCTCCACGAGCTCACGGACCTGGTCCGGAAGCGCGCGGAAGGCGGCCACGAGCTCGCGCCGGCGCTCGAGCGACACGCGGCCGTTGACGGTCGCCAGGCGAAGGCTCAGCAGGCTGAGGCTGGCCATGTGAGCGGCCAGCGTCTTGGTCGAAGCGACGCAGATCTCCGGTCCCGAATGCAGGTAGATGGCGCCGTCCGCATCGCGAGCCGCCGAGCTCGCGAAGACATTCGTGACGGCCACGGTGAGCGCGCCGCGCTCCTTGGCGCGATGCAGGCCCACGAGCGTGTCAGCCGTCTCACCTGATTGAGTGAGAACGACGGCAAGCGTCTTCGGTCCAAATGTCGGACGGCGGTAGCGGAACTCCGAAGCATCCACCGCGCGCGCCGGCATACCGGCCCAGTCCTCGATCAGGTACTCGCCGACCATGGCGGCGTGCCGCGATGTGCCCATGCCCAAAAGGACGACTTCTTCGTACGTCCGCAGCTTCTTGTCATCGACCTCGAATTCGCGGAAGGAGACGATGCCGTCGTCGGTGAGCCGCCCGCGCATCGCGTTGGCAACGGCCTCGGGTGTCTCGTGAATCTCCTTGAGCATGAAGTGCGCGAATCCGCCCTTCTGCGCCTGGCTCACGTCCCAGTCCACGTGGATGAGCTTCGGCTTGACCGTGATCCCGTCGAGGGTGGAGACCTCAGCACCGAGAGGCGTGACCGCCGCGACCTCGCCCTCGCCGAGGACGAGAACGCGCTTGGTGTACGGGATGATGGCGGTGATGTCCGACGCGATGTAGTACTCGTGGTCGCCCAGGCCGACGACGAGCGGTGCGTTCAGCCGGGCGCCGATCAACAGCTCGGGGTCATCGGTGGAGAACATCGCGAGGGCGTACGCGCCATGGATGCGCTTGAGCGCGGCGCGCACCGCGGCCAGGAAGTCACCCTTGTAGTTGGCCTCGATCAGGTGCGGCACGACCTCGGTGTCGGTCTCTGATGTGAACTCGTGGCCGGCGGCCTCGAGCTCGGCCTTCAGCTCGGCGAAGTTCTCG
Source organism: Candidatus Dormiibacterota bacterium (assembly GCA_955652585.1). GTDB lineage: Bacteria > Chloroflexota > Dormibacteria > Dormibacterales > Dormibacteraceae > UBA10449. The sequence goes on from CATPBF010000062.1 coordinate 3,260, forward strand.
ATGATGCCGTTGTGGACGACGAAGATCTTGCCGTGGCAGTCCGTGTGAGGGTGGGCGTTGATGTAGGTCGGCTTGCCGTGGGTCGCCCAGCGGGTGTGGCCGATGCCCAGATGGCCCGTCGGCATGTTGGCCTTGAGCTTCTCGATCAGGGTGTCGACCTTGGCTTCTGACTTGGTCAGGCTCGTGTGGTGCGGCTTGCCGGGCTTGGGGAGCTCCAGCACGGCCACGCCGGCCGAGTCGTAGCCCCGGTACTCGAGTCGCTTCAGGCTCTCCATCAAGATCGGGGTGGCCTCGCGGTCGCCCAGGTAGCCGATGATCCCGCACATATCTATTCAGTAACTCCTAGCCTGGGTTTTTAGACCTTTTCTTTAACGCCTGGAACGGGACCCAGGTTACGGGATGTGCCCCCTAAGGCGAGGGCGAGGCGCAGTTCGGGTTCTTCGAGATCGCGTAGGTCACCCTGGCCGTGGTAGCCGAACCTGTGACGCCGGCCGGCAGCGGCGGAATCGCGATCCTGAAGGTGAAGTCAGAGGTGTGCTGGCTCAAATCGACCGCGGGCAGGGTGATCGTTGTGATGTTGGGCACGGCGTCGGAGGGGCCGCTGATAACGATCGCGCTCGGGTCGATGGCGATGCTCGTCACTCGGTAGCAGGTCGGCGGCGGGTTGGACGGCGGCGCATCGATGAGGGTCACCTGGCGGCTCGTGGTCCCGGATTTGGCCTCGATATGGATCGAAACGGTGTTGATGTCCATGCCGAGTTTTGGCACTGTATTCGCCGTCAAGTAGTCGAGGGAAGTTCCGTTCTGCTCCAGGACGACAGGTGCGCTCGGGAAATCATTCGGCGAACCGGCGACTGGCAGTGGATAGTCCGCATAGGCCTTCAGGTTCTCCTCCCAGCTAGCGGGACCGTCAAACGTCACGGTGCAAGGCGGGGGCGGACCTGAGCATTGCGCCTCTTGCTTGGTGATCTGCCATCCCAAAGCAGCCCCCTTCGGGATGCGAGCGAGCACCGCAAGCTGGATCACATGTCGCGCGTCGATGTTGAGCGTGATGGGGGTGGCCTGGACGAAGACGCCGTTGATCACCGACTTCCCCACCAGGTTCACCTTGACGCTTGGGCCGGTCGAGGCGGCCTTGCTGACGTCTGCGTTCGCCAACGTGTTGCCGGCGTTCGCCGCACTGACCAGGTCGGCCAATCCCGTGACTGTGACGGTGGTCTGTTTCGGGGGATTGATCAGGATCAGGCCGGGCGGCACCGTGTAATTGATGCCCACCTTCATCGTTACCGAGGTGGGTGGGTTCTGCGAGAACGCGAACGCGGCCAGCATCAACACCGCCAGGCCCAGTGCTAGCAGCTTCAGCCTCCAATCGTCCGTGATCCAGCTCACTCGTCCCTTTCCTTGTCTCCGTGCTTTGCTTTTTCTCCGTCGCCGGCTTGTCCATTGGACCTGCCGTTGAGGAAGCCGAGCAGTCCATTGCCGCGAGACATGCGCGCAGGCACTTTCACGCTGACGCGGCGCCGCAGCCCATCTGCGTCGAGGTTGCGGGTGATCTTGCCCTCCTCGATCACGGAGATCGCCCCGGTCTCCTCAGAGACTACGAGCACCAGGGCGTCCGATGCCAGAGACAGCCCGAAGGCGGCGCGGTGACGAGTACCAAGGCGCTCCCTGACGACGCCCTCCTCTGGGAGTGGCAGCAAGCACCCGGCCGCGAGGATCTGGTTACCACGCACGATCACTGCTCCGTCGTGCAGCGGCGAGTTGGGATAGAAGATCGACTGCAGGAACTCGGCCGAGATCTCGCCGTTGATGCGGACGCCGGTGGCCACGTAGTCTTCGAGGCCGACGTCGCGCTCGAACGCAATTAGCGCGCCTGTGCGCTTGGCGCTCAAGCGCTCCGCGGCCCTGATCGTTTCCGACATGGCCTGGCTGTACTCGGGCGTGCTGAACGCGGAAAGCGGGCGGCCGAGGCGGCCGAGGCGTCCCAGCTGATCCGCCGCGCGCCGGAGCTCGGGCTGGAAGATCACGATGATCGCGATGCCCAGCAGGTACGCGCCGTTCTTGAACAGCCACGACAGCAGCAGAAGGTTGAAGGTGGTCGCCAACGCGCCGACCAATGCGAGCACGACGAGGCCGACCAGGATCTGCGTGCCCTGCGTGCCGCGCACGAGGCGGAGCACGTAATAGAGGATGATCGAGATGACGGCCACATCGATGACTTCCAGCCAGCTCAGGTGCCGGACCACCTCTTCGAGCTGGACGAAAAACTGCAGTTGGGCTAGGCGATCGAGCAGTTGCTGGATCATCGGGGTCCCATGATCTCGGCCAGCAGCGCCATCTGGGCGTAGAGCCGGTTGCCGGCCTGGTCGAAAACGATCGAGCGCGGCCCGTCGATGACTTCGTCGGTCACCTCCTCACCGCGATGCGCGGGGAGGCAGTGGAGGAACACGGCATCTTTGGCCACGTCCATGAGCTTCTTGTTGACTTGATATGGAGCGAAGATCTTGATTCGGGTCGCCCGCTGGTCTTCCTGGCCCATCGAAGCCCAGACGTCGGTGTAGACGGCGGTGGCGCCGTCGAGGGCGGCGATGTCGTTGGAGACCAGCACCTGGCTTGTGCCCGACCCGATCTTGCCTGCGCGCTCGAGAACCTGGTGCGTCGGTTCGTAGCCCGGCGGCGTGATCACAGTGAGCCGGAAACCAAGCAGGGCTGCGGCTTCGATGAGGGAGGTGGCGACGTTATTGCCGTCGCCGATATACACGACCCGCTGCTTGCCAAGCGGGCCGGACGCCTCCTCGAGGGTCATCAGGTCCGCAAGGATCTGACAGGGATGCGAGCGATCGGTGAGGCCGTTGATGACCGGTATCTCGGCGGCGGCCGCGAGCTCGACCAGGTCAGCGTGGCTGCGCATGCGGGCAACGATCCCGTCCACGTAGCGGTCGAGGACGCGGGCCGCGTCGTGGACGGTTTCGCGCCGGCCGAACTGGACGTCCTGCTCGCCCAGGGTGGTGGTCGTCCCGCCCAGCCGGGCGATCCCGACCTCGAACGACACCCGCGTGCGGTTCGACGGCTTCTGGAAAAGCATGGCGATGTGGCGCCCGGCCAGCGGGCGCTCCGCCCACCGGCCGGCCTTGATGGCGTGGGCGAGCTCCAGCACCGAGCGCAGCTCGGCCTGATCCAGATCCGCGACGTCCAGGAAGTCCCTTCCCCGGAGACTCGCCACTGCAGGGATCATGATGCCCCGACGGGTCGCTCTTGCGTCTTAGTGTTGCTAGAGCCTCGGTTTGATCAGTTCGCCGGAGACGATCGGGGAGACGGCGAGGTCCCGGGCGGAGTCGAACTCCGGTAGCCTCGAGCGCAGCTCGGCATCATCCCTCAGGCGCAGGATCAGGTCGCGGCAAGCCGCGGGCTCGAGCCCGAAATGGGCCGGCTTGAAGCCGAACGGCGGCTCGTTGCGGAGGCGGATCGTGAGGCGGTCGGTGACGCGGACTTTCGGCCACTAGTCGGGCTCGGAGAGCGTGATGGACTCCATAACGTCCCAGAGGGCCCGCATCTCGTGCCGGCCGTGGACGACCACGATGCGATCGCGGAAGAAGCCGAGCTTGCTCGCTGGCCAGGCCTGGAGCTGGATCGCTGCCCAGATCGCGATGGCCGATCCTCCGAGGGCGCCCGCGCCGAGGGCAATGCCGGCAGCCCAACCCTCTGCCTCGGGGAGGCGCATCGCGACCACGGTCAGGGCGCCAAAGACCAGCGCGCCGAGGAGGCCGGAGGCGCCCAGCGTTACGATCGAATTCCGCGACCGCACGTAGATCACCGAGCAACCCCCACTGAGAGATAGTGTATGTCCGACGGGGGCGCGTGACCACCCGGGGCGAGGAGGTAGGGATGGACGTTATCGCCGAGCGATCCGATATCGATGCAGCAGTCTCGGGCAAGACGATCTGCACGATCTTCGCCGATGCTGAAAAGAAGTGGGGCGACCGGCCTGCGCTGCGCTGGAAGCGAAACGGCGATTGGCAGGTCCTCACGTGGAAGGGCTATCGCGAGCAGGTCGCGGCGGTGACGATGGCGCTGCGCGAGGTCGGTTTCGGCGGCGGCCAGTTCGGCCTGATCATGGCGCGCAACGTCCCCGAGCACGTCATCGCGGACCTCGGCATCGTGCATGCGGGCGGAGCGGCAATCAGCGTTTACAACACGCTCGCGCCTGAACAGATCGAATATGTCGCCAACCATTCCGAGGCCACGGTGGCGTTCGTCCAAGACGAGGGTTTCCTCTCCAAGTTCCTCGAGATCCGACCGAGGGTGCCGAGCTTGCGACACATCGTCCTGGTTCAGGGGGAGCCGCCCGAGGGCGTCATGTCGTGGGACGAGTTCGTGGCGGCGGGGAGAGCCGCCTATGCCCGCGACCCATCCGCTTTCGAGAAGTCATGGCGCGCGGTCGGGCCCGAAGACACGGTGAGCCTCATCTACACATCGGGTACCACGGGGCCCCCGAAAGGCGTGATGTACTCGCACAACAACATCGTCTGGACGTTGGAATCGGCTCGACGGATCCTCGAGCTCCACAACGAGACACTTTTGAGCTACCTGCCGCTCGCGCACGTTTCGGAGCGCTTCACTTCGCAGTGGGGCAGCATCTACAACGGACACGAGGTCTATCTCTGCCCTGACGTTGCTGAGCTGCTGCCATACCTGCTGGAAGCAAGACCGACGGCTTTCGTCGGGGTGCCGCGGGTCTGGGAGAAGCTGATGGCTGGGATCAATGCCGGCCTCGGCGCGGAGCCGGACGATACCAAACGGCAGATGGCGCAGGGGGCGCTCGCCGCCTCTATGCAGGCTTACCGGCTGAAGCGCGACGGGCAACCGGTGCCGGCGGAGCTGGCGGCCGTGGTCGAGCGGGCGCAGCCGCTGTTTGGATTGCTCCGCGCCAAGATCGGACTGGACCGCGTCCACCTCGCGGTCACAAGCACGGCGCCATGCCGTCCCGAGGTGCACGAATTCTGGGCAGCGCTGGGGATGCCCCTCTACGAGGTCTGGGGAATGAGCGAGCTCACCGGCCCCGCGACGGCAGTGCCGTTCGGAGACCACAAGGCCCCATCGATTGGCATAGCCCTCCCCGGCGTCGAGGTGCGCCTGGGCGACGACGGCGAGCTGCTCGTACGCGGCGGGAATGTGATGGTCGGCTACTACCACGACCCGGCCAAAACCGCCGAGGCCGTCGATGACGATGGGTGGGTGCACTCGGGCGACATCGCGGTGCTCGGGGCTGACGGCCACTACCGGATCGTCGATCGCAAGAAGGAGCTGATCATCACGTCGGCGGGTAAGAACATCTCACCCGCCAACCTGGAATCGCTCGCGAAGTCGAGCCCGATCATCGGCCAGGCGGTGGCCGTCGGTGACGGCCGCAAGTTCATCTCGGTGCTGGTGGTGCTGGATCCACAGGTGGCGCCGCTGTGGGCGAAGGGTCACGGCATCGATTCGTCCACCTCGCTGGCGGAGCTCGCTGTGCATCCGGCGACCGTTGCCGAGGTGCGGCGCGCGTTGACGATCGCCAACACGCACCTCTCGCGTGTCGAGCAGTTCAAGCGCTTCACGATCCTGCCCACCGAATGGTCACCGGAGTCGGAGGAGCTCACTCCGACCATGAAGCTCAAGCGCCGGGTGATTGAGTCGAAGTACCGGCCGCAGATTGAGGCGATGTATGCGCAGCCGTCGGGCGGCCACGCGGTCGACCCGGAGTACGCCGGCCACGGCAAGTCGGAGGAATGAGCGCCGCCTGATCCGCCCTTAACAACCGGGGTTGGCGCGCGGGACGTGGGCGCCGAGAATCCACCTCTGACCCTGTCACGCCAACCCAGGAGGATCGTGGATGAAAGAGAAAGCGCCGGTCGTCAAGCAGCTCTACAGGCTGAGCATCGAGCCTCGCGTCGTCGACCAGCTGGCCAAGCTGGCCGAGCGGCTGCGCGAGCCACGCAGCCGGTTGGCAAGCCGGCTTTTCACGGAGGCCGTCATGGGAACGAAGTTGCCCAGGCGGTAGGCCGCCGTTTCGGCAGACAATGCCGCCGGGTGGAAACCGATGTGCGGTGGCATCACGGCCAGACGCTGGCTGCCGGGCAGGTGGCCGAGTTCAAGGTGTGGGCGGAGCTGGTGCGGCAGTCGATGGGCGGGCTGCACGTGTTCCTGCCGCTGCGGGATATGGGCATCGACGGGGTCGTGCACCGAGTCGCCGACGGTACATATGCGGCGATCCAGGTCAAGGGTCGGACGGAGCTGACGCCGGCGGGACAGGTTCACATCACCGTGACTGGGACCAGCCTGCGAGACGACGATGCGCTGGTGGTCGGCGTGTTGGTCGATGGAGAGCAGCTCGGCCGGATGGCGCTGGTCGTGCCCGAATCGAAGTTTCGCGAGCTTGCCGCGCACGATGTCGCGAATGGGCGTGAGTACCTGACGGCGGCCTTCGAGCTGCACGAGGGCGGGAGGTCGCGTTGGGCTCCGTTCCTCATCGCAAGAGACAGGCTGGCGGAGCGCTTTGGTTGCAGCGCGGAGTTGTTGCCGGAGCCGGCTGCTGGTGATGTCATCTCGATTGATCGAGGCCGCGAGGGATTCCTGGGCGAGTCCGAGGTCATCCGGCGGCTCGCGGAGGCGGACTCGCTCAACCTGTTCCGGCCATTTCCAGACCTCGAGACAGTGGAGGTGCTTGCACGGCACATGAAGACGCGGCGGTTCCTCGGCATGCAGGTGAAGACGGCGGGCTGGGATCGGGTGCATGTCGAGAATCGCGTCTATTTCCGGCGCTCCAGCTTTCGTGCTGCCCCCAGTACTTACGTATGCGTGCTGAGCTGGAATCGTGGTGAGGGCCGGTTCGAGGATGGATTTTTGCTCATCCCAAGCGCAGACATCGCCGGCATCGCTCGTGTCGACGGGGCGTGGCTGGTACTCGAGTTGCAGCCGGGCAGTCAGCACCACCGTCGCATCGATGCATACCGGACGCCCCTCGTTTCGTTGGGAACCGTGGTGGAAGGGATGCTCGAATCGGGCACTTGATCGCTAGCGGTAGGGACGGGTGAGCTTCTCCAACTCGTCCAGCCTGGCCAGCGCCTGGTCGCGTCCGTCGGGCGGGACGTACCAGATGCAGCGGTCGACGCCGGCGTTTTGCATCTGTTCGATGTCCTCTTTGGTGGCAGCCGGATACACGGTGATCGGAATGTCGCCCCGGCCGGCCGCCGTCGCAAGCTCACGCAGCTCAGGGAGCCGGCTGAGGATGTCACCGCGATTCGGCATCCACCCGTCGGCATATGCGACCACTCGCTTGAGGATGTTGGGTCCGCTGCCGCCCAGGATGATGGGCGGGTGCGGCTTCTGCACCGGCTTTGGCCAACACCACATGGGTCCGAAATCCACCATCTCCCCGTGGTACTCGGAGACATCCTGGGTCCAGATGGACTTCATCGCCTCGACCCGCTCGCGCAACAGCTTCCAGCGCGTGGAGAAATCGGTCCCGTGGTTGGCCATCTCCTCCTTGTTCCAGCCGCCGCCGATGCCGAAAAGAAAGCGGCCGACGGAAAGGTGGTCGAGGCTGGCCACCTGCTTGGCGGTCTGGATCGGATCTCTTTCGACTACCAGACAGATGCCCGTGCCGACCTTGAGGTTTTTCGTGGCCAGCGCGGCGGCTGTGAGGGCGATAAACGGATCTAGCGTGTGCCAGTAATGCTTGGGCAGCTCAGCGCCACCCGGCCATGGGCTCTCGCGGCTCACCGGGATGTGAGAGTGCTCGGCGACCCATAAAGATTCGAACCCGGCCTCCTCGACCGCGGGCCCGAGCTCCGTCATCGGAATCGCGTAATCGGTAGGAAAGATGGCGATGCCGAACTTCACTAGCTAATCGTGACGGGTGTCGGGTCTACGATGCACGTATGGCTCCGTCCAAAAGCGCGATGCAAGCGCTGCGAAAGGTCGCGCTACGCTACCCGGGAACCGAAGAAGGGGTCGCGTGCGAAGGCACTCCCATTGAGAGTCGCACCGTCAAGGCGCGGAACAAAGCCTTCGTGTTCCTGACCGTTGGCCATGCGAGGCTCAAGCTGCGGGAATCGCTGCCGGAAGCCATCAAGCTTGCACAGAAAAAGCCCGATCAATTTCAGGTGGGCTCGGGAGGGTGGGTCAAGGCAAGTTTCAGCGCCGAGGGGTCGACCCCACTCGCTGTTCTCGAGCGGTGGATCGGCGAAAGCTATCGGCTCATGGCGGGGCCGCCGGTCGCGGCTGGAGGCAAGACCAAGAAGTCGACCGCGGTCCGTTGAGACGAGTCGCGGCCCTCGCGGATATCCACGGCAACCTGCCTGCCCTCGAAGCGGTCCTGTCGGATCTTGCACGCGAGAGCGTGGACCTCGTCCTGGTTTGCGGCGATGTTGCGTCAGGGCCGCTCCCGACCGAGACACTGGACGTGTTGCTCGAATTGCCGAGGGCGCAGTTCGTGCGCGGAAACGCCGACCGATCGCTGGTGACGGCGTTCGATGGCGGTGAACTGTCGTCGTGGCCAGGCCCCGCGGCGGACTGGTGCGCTTCGCAGCTGTCTCGCGAGCACCGCGACTTCCTGGCGTCTTTCTCGGAGACGATTCCCGTCTCAGTGGACGGGCTCGGGCGTGTCCTCTTCTGTCATGGCTCGCCGCGCAGCGATGAGGAGACGATGACTGCGGAGACTGCCGAGGAGCGGCTGCGAGAGCTCCTTGCCGAGGCGGACGCTGATGTGGTCGTCTGCGGCCACACGCACATGCCGCTCGAGCGGGCGGTCGGCGCGGTGCGCGTGGTCAACCCGGGCAGCGTGGGCATGCCGTACGGGAATCCTGGGGCCTTCTGGGCCTTGCTCGGCCCCGGGGTCGAGTTCCGCCGGACTGACTACGACCGGGAGGCGGCGGCAGCGCGGATTCGGAAGAGCTCATGGCCGGGAGCGGAGGAATTCGCTCGCGAAAACGTGTTGTCGGTGGCGAGCGCCGAAGAGGCATTCGCGTTCTTCCGCGCGCACGGCGGCCCGTAGCCCACTGCTGCAAAGGTTCAGTACGCGTACTGATGACGCCAGGTTGCCGCCGAGCGACGATGACTGCATGAAAAATGGGACCGCCTTCCTGCCCGCGGTGGTCCGGCGCTTGCTGGCGGCCGGCATTGTGCTCCTTGCCTTGAGCGCCTGCGGCTCCAACGTTCCCAACATTCCCATTTATGGACCGCCCGGCAAGGCCCAGGTTCCCGCGGACTTTCCGGTGTATTCGGGAGCGACTCCGACTTCAGAAACGTATGGCGCGTCGCCGCTGCCAGATGGCTCGAAGGACCGCCGCGAGCGCTATGACATCACATGGACGAGCGACGACAACGGCGGCAAATTGTTCGCTTACTACAAAGCCCAATTGGCGCAGGGCGACTGGGTTGAACAGAGCACATCCGGCGACGCGAATCGCGGCGGGCTGATTGCCTTCAGACGCAAGAGCAGTCCAACCTGGGGCGGGAGCATCCTTCTTGCTGACGGCAAGATCCACGTGATCATGGGCGACGGCTGCCCTTGCGGAGTGCCGGCTTAGTTCGTCAGCTTCGATTGCAAGCGCGCGATCGTGGACGAAGCCAAGCCCGCCGCTTCGAGGTACCCCTCCACCCCACCCCACTTTTGCTCGACATAGGCCAGCGTGCTCAGCATCCATTCCGGTGGGCATCGGAGCTCGTCGCGCATCGATTGCAGCCGCTCGGGCGAGGCGTTCGCCAGCCACTCCTCGTAGCGGTCGGCGAGTTGGAGGTCGGTCTCCGCGTAGTCGGCACCGATCGCCTCCGGCACGACACCGGCGATGGACAGCATCATCGCCGCGACCAGGCCCGTCCTGTCTTTGCCGGC
>CATPBF010000063.1 GCA_955652585.1 Candidatus Dormiibacterota bacterium
GTTTTGGCGAGAACGAGATCAATCGTTGCGCCGGGGGCGACCGCGTGTGCCCACTCGACGTCGAGTGAGATCTCGGACGACCATCCCACCTGGTTGGGGTCACTCACGACGAAGGGGGTCACACCATCCGGCGCGATGATATTCAAGGTCGGATCCGGCATTCCCCACACTGTGTCCCAGGCCTTGAGGTCGGTTCTGATCGTCGGGCTGGAGAAGGCGTCGACGATGACGATCGTCTGGCCCGCACCGGTAGTGTCGCCGTTCAGCACCGACTGGATGTCGTAGGCGGCGCGGATCTGGTCGGGGCCATAGCAGAATGCTCGAGCTGGGGGTCCAAGACGGGGGCGCGTCTGACATCCGAAGACGACCGAGCCTTGTGGCTCCGCGCCACCGATGTACTCGTAGCGAACGCTGCTGCCGACGGCAGGGATCACCGCGTGGCTGACAATTGCGGCAGACGCCGGTAGGGCGCCACCCAAGACCATCGGCACGGCCAGCGCGACTGCGCCAGCCCGCGCCGCCAAGGCGTGCGCCCACGACGAAATGGACGGCATCTACACTTCCTCCCCTTCCTCTAACCCGACGTACTGATACTGGTGTGGCGGAAATATTAGCCCCAAACTTCGCGGGCCCACGAGATTAAGCGATGATTTTTTCTGGGACGTTTCGGCTCGGCCTTTCGGGCGACGTGCGGCGTCTTCGGCGACATTCAAGGAGGACTGAAATGACCGCGAAGCCGGTCGTCATCGTGGGTGGCGGCGGCGGCGGGGACGCTGCGGCGTTCGCGCTGCGCAAGAAGGGCTACGACGGCGAGGTGATGATCCTGAGCGCCGATCGCGACCGGCCGTACGATCGGCCGTACCTTTCCAAAGAGTTCCTTCGGGGTGAGGTCGAGCTGCAAAAGGTGTTCCTCCACGAGGAGGCCGAGTACTCAAAAGAGAAGATCGAGATCAGGCTCGAAGAGAGGGTGGTCGGGGGGTCGCTGCGGGATCGCACGCTGTCTCTCCAGAGCGGCGGCGAGGTCAGCTTCGACACGCTGGTGGTGTCCACCGGCGGCACGCCCCGCCGGCTGCCCGAAGCCCCCGATTCCTACAACCTGTTCACCCTTCGCTCGCTGCGCGACAGCCAGGCGATCCGCGACGGGCTCAAGCGCGCCAAGCGGCTGCTCCTGGTCGGCGCCGGTTTCATCGGCGCCGAGGTCGGCGCCTCCGCGAGACAGCTCGGCAAGGAAGTCTTGATGGTCGAGTCGGCGCCTGTCCCGCTCGCTCGCGCTCTTGGCGAGGAGGTGGGCAACGTGTAGGCCTCCATTCACCGCGAGCACGGAGTTGACGTGCGTACCGCCACCACGGTCAAGGAGTGGCACAGTTATGGCGGTCGGGTCACCGGGGTGACGCTCTCAGACGGGCGGCGGGAGGAGGTGGACGCGGTGCTGATCGCCATCGGCATCGATCCCAACCTTCAGTTGCCGCGAGCGCTCGGCCTCCCGATCCAAAGCGGGGGAGTGCAGGTCGACGAAGGTCTCCGGGCCGCGGACGGCGTCTACTGCGCCGGCGACATCGCGCTGCACCCGCACCCGGTGCTCGGCGAGTCGATTCGCGTCGAGCACTGGGAGGTGGCCAAACATCATGGTCGCGGCATCGGCTCGTCGATCGCGTCGGGACACGCGCCTGTGACGAGGCTGCCCTACTTCTGGTCAGATCAATACGACGTGAGCCTCGAGTATCGAGGCCACGCGTCCGGCCAAGATCGGGCGATCTGGCGCGGAGACAAGGAAGGCCTCCACTTCTCGGTCTTCTACATCCGCGACGGACGCATTCATGCGGTGCTTTCGATCAACGACAAGAAGGTCAATGAGGTGGGCGGCAAGCTGATCGAAAGCCGCCGGACCGTTGACGAGAAAACCCTGGCCGACGTTTCGACCGACCTCTCGGAGCTGCTGCCTACCGCCGCGGGCTGAGGCTATTCCGGGAGCAGCCAGGGGAGGGCTTCTGCCATCGGGCGCAGCAGCGTCGCCTGCTGCTGCTTGCTGATCAGGCCGTCAGCAAGGAGGCCGAGCGCGGCCGCGAACGCCGCACTCTCGGCTTTGTGGCCGAGCTCGCCGTGCTCGGCTCGCCAGGAGATGAGCGCTTGGCCCGATTCCGTCATCCCGAAAAGCGTGCGTCGCACCTCGTCCCACGCGGGACCGCGGTCCGCTTTTTCGATGGCATGTAGCGCGGCCTTCTCCGCCTCGCGGAATGCGGGCAGCCCTTGGTCACCGACGTGTTCGTCCCAGCCGGCCGCGACGCGTTCGACACCGGAAGGCGACAGAACCCGGACGTCCTCCATCAAGCGCGCGATCGTGCGCTGGTGCTCCGGGAACCCGTATCCCTCCGCGTCGACGCTCATGCTCGTCAAGAGTATCCGTGATTTAGTCGCGCGATGAGAAATGAGCGCTCCCGCCGGCCGAGCCGTTGCCACCAGCGGCGGCCCGTCCGTCCCGCCTCCAGCCGCAACACATCGAAGCCGCCCTCCCTCAGCGCCTCACGCAAAGCCGCGACCTCGATCGGGTGGTAGTGAGCGGCCAGCTCGGGAAATCCTGCCTGAGCGTAGTAGGCGGCGGACCGGGCCTCGGCCTGCGCTTGCCGGCGGTGGTCGCTGTACATCGGGCTGTCGACCGCGATGAGGAGGCCGCCCGCACGGAGCACGCGCGCAGCTTGTCTGATCGAGTCCGAAACCGGCGCGTAGTGGAGCGAAGCGGCGTAGAACGCGACGTCAACGGTGGAGTCGCGGAGCGGCAGGCTGCGCATATCGGCGCGAACGTTCAGGTTACCAGGGCTGTTCTTGGTATCGAGAAGGTCGATGGCGATGACGTCAGCGTCAGGAAAATAGCGTGCGGCCCAGCCGCCGCCGGATCCGATGTCGACGACGATCGGTCGCCCGCCACCTGTCCATTGGCTCGACAGCGTGGTGGCGGCTCGGGACACTGACTCGACACGCCCACGCCACAGTCGCGGCTCGCCGCCTTCCGGGTCCTCCTTGCTCTCGAGGCCGATCCAGCCTTCTTGCCTGCGCAGGGCGGTGTACTGGGTCGCGAAGCGGTCGGCCGCCTCGCGCCCCTGATCATCGAGCAGGTCGAGGCAGCCGCCAACCGTAGCGATCGATCGACCGCAGCCCTTGCACAGGGCCAGGCCGGGTTCAGGCGCCGTCCCGCACTGTGGGCACCTGAGGAGCTGATGAAGCTCGCTCAACGACCTCAGCGCAAGAAGGCGGGTACCCAGGCGAACCGCGACAGCGCGATGGGGCCCGCACCTGACGCGATGACCTGTGCATTGACCAGCACGGCGAGGTAGTAGAGCCACCGAAACCCGTCGTCTTTGACCTCGAAACCGACGGTGAGCGCCAGCCCGGTCGCCAGCAGCAGGCCGAGGATCCCGGCCCAGCGCGTGGCCAGGCCGAGAATCAGCAGGATCGCGGCCACGGTCTCGCCGACGGTCTGAGCGACGGCGAAGATGAACCAGTTGGGCGCAACCACGTTGGTCAGGAGCTCGCGTAGACCCGGAATCGGATTCGCGGAGCCGGCCGACTGCATCAGACCCTGCACCCAGCCGACACCCAGCCACTTCGTGCTGGCGAAGTAGAGCCAGTACAGCCCGACGGTGATCCGGAAGAGGCTCGGCCAGGCCTCGGTCATTTCACGCCCAAGCTAACGCAGAACACGCAGCAATGGGTTGGTGGCGAGCTCGAAAGCCCGCGCCGCCGGTCGCAGGTGAAGCTTGTTCAGCCTGTGCTGGATGGCGCCCTTGAGGATCGCCGCCCGCAGCTTGTTCTCAGAGAAATCCGTGTTGAACAACAGCCGGTTGTGCCGGACCTTGTGCCATTCGCCCTTCTGGCGCCGCTCGTGGACGCGATCGTAGAAGCCCGTGCCCGGCAGCGGGTAGGCGATGGTGTAGCTGACGTAGTCGAGGGGCAGGCTGCTGGAAAAGTTGATGCTGCGGATCAGGGAATCGGTGGTCTCGCCAAGGTATCCGACCATGAAGAAACCGGCCGCCTTGATGCCCGCCGCCACGCAAGCCTCGACGGCGGCGCGGGCCTGGTCGGGCGTGATCCCCTTCTTCATCTCCTTCAGCACGTTGGCGTCGCCCGACTCGATGCCAAAGAAGATTCGCTTGCAGCCGGCGCGACGCATCTGCTCGAACAGCGCCTGGTCCACGTGCGTGACGCGGCTGAGGCATTCCCACGTCAGCGGCAGGTGCTCCTTCTCGATCGCCTGCGCCAGCTCGAAGGTGCGCTTGTAGTTGAGAGTGAACAGATCGTCCGACATCCATATGTGGTCGTAGCCCAAATCGGCGATCTCGCGCATTTCCGCCACCACGGATTCAACGGGGCGGGCACTGAAAAGGTCGCCGAACACAGATTTGTGGCAGAAGTCGCACCGGAACGGACAGCCCCGCGTGGACATGAGGGGCGTGGTGGCGTCCTTCCAATGCTTGCGCCAGTAATTGATGTACTGGGCGTTGGGGATGTCGCCCCGATAGGGCAGGGGGAGGTGCGACATGTCCTTGGTGCGGACGCGCGGCGTGGTGCGGACGATCTCGCCGTCGCGCCTGAAGACCAGGCCGGGGATCTCTTCGAAGCGCCGGTCGTCGATGTGCTCCATGACCTGGACGATCGTCTCCTCACCCTCTCCGACCGCGACGAGATCGAACTGGTCAACGAAAGTGTCAGGTTCACCTGAAGGGTAAGGTCCGCCGACCACAGTCAGCGCCTTATCGCGGACCTGCTGCGCGAGTGAGAGCGCCTCGTCCTGCATCGTGATCATGCAGTAGATGCCGATCACCGACGGCTTCAAGCGGTCGATCTCGGCCAGCACGTCGCCCCGCTCGAGGAACGTATGGTCGATATGCCGCACGCTGTAGCCCGCACGCCGCAGGGACGCGCTCAGGTACATGAGGCCGAGCGAAGGCATGATCCAGTGCCGGCCCTGTGCCGGGGCTCGCTGCGGATAAACGAGAACGACGTCGGCCCTTTCCAATCGACTCACCTCGCTTCCTGAACCTGGATCACGTAACTCGTGTCGGTGAACGACGGCCCGAAGATGTAGTCGAGGCCGGCCCAATCGAAGTCCGGCCGGACGAGCTCGCGTCCGCCATGCAGCTGAGCGCCCGCGATGGAAGGCACCGAAAACTGCACGCCCAGGCTTTTCGACTGGAGCCGTGCCCAGGCGCCGTCGACCGGCACCCAGCTCCCGAAGTTGCCATCGATCAACGTCGGGCTCTTGTCGGCGGCAAAGTCGTTGAACGCCGACGACTGCTCGTTGAGGATGCCCACCTCTGTGTAGCCGGGAACGAGCCGGACCACATGCACGGTGACCGTGATGCCACTCGTGCCGACGGCGTAGGTCACGTCGATCAGGCCGCGCGACGCGATCGGCACGAACGCATAGCCATGGGCGGCATCACCTCCTATCTCATTTAGGTCGTAGGTCCGTCTCCAGATCGTGCTGGTTGGCGTCGAGAGGTCTTCGGTGGTGGCGGTTCTCGAATAGACCCACCCGTCGGGGTACTGGACGATCGGGACCCCGAAGCCCATCCCCTCAGCCGCCGCGTCCTTGCCGGCGATCTCGAGGACCAGGCCTTTGGCCAGTGGCGCGGTCTTGCCCGGTCCGAATGCACCCTCGATGCAGGCGGTGACCCCGGGATAGATCGATTGCGTCAGCAGCGCCGTTGCGAGCCTGTACGCGTAAACCGGCTTGCCGCCCGCGACCTGGTAACGCGCCTGCTCGCCGAGTGGCTCGAATGGGACGGTCGCGTGCCCGCTGGCGAGGTCGGGGAAGATCGAGGTGGCGCGGTAGTAGCTGATGCCTTCGAGCACCACGACGGTGACGCCATGCGTTTCCATCCACGCGATCGCCTGCTGATGGTCTGCGGGCAGCACCTGGGAGCCGGAGATCTCGGAGGGAGCGCGGCCGCTGTAGAAAGCGACCACGGGCGAGTCGGTGACCAGCATGCCGTGGTCGCCCGTGGCGGCCTGTCCGGCCGCGATCAGGCCGGCGTTCCCGGCGGCGAAGCTGGCGAAAGTCGGCAGGAAAGCCACCGCGAGCAGCGCGCCCGCTGCCACCGCTCCCAAACGAGCGAGCGCGTGCTGCCGGTCGAGCGCGGCCGCCGCCAGCAACGCCAGTGACGGAAGCGCCGGGTAGAGGTACCTGTGGCTTCCGCTGTAAGCGCCGGCGGCGACCAGCCCGAACACCGCCACGAGATAGACCATCGCGGGTACATGGAGGAAACGCAAAGCAGCGGGTCCGCCGACGGACTCCGGGCGGCGTACCGCCCACACGAGCCCGACCAGACTCAGCGCGAACAGCGGTAGGGCTGCCAGCCCGAACGTGGTCGTGAGCTCAAGCAGCCGAGCCAAGGCCCCTCCCGGAATGCTGCCGCGCGCGGTGGCGGAGAGCACCTCCGCGGACCCGCGCGCGATCGAGTGGCTGGCCGGCGCGTATCCCAGCTGCACGAAAACGAGCAGCGCCACCGCCGGCACCGCCCACGCGGCGGCGGGCAAAGCTCGGGCGGCGCGCCTGGTCGCGCGCGCATGGACCTGCTCGATGACGACGACTGCGACGGCCGCGCCGATCCAGATCCAGGCCTTGGTCCCGGTGAGCGCGGCCAGCGCTGCGAGCAGCGCCGCGAGCCGCATGCGGCGCCGGACGGCCGCGAGTGCGGCCCCGACGAGAAGTGCGGTCAGCAGCGGCTCGACGACGGTCGAGCCTGAGGTGAACAGGAAGACCGGGTTGAGCGCGAGCATGATCACTGCCAGACGTCCCTGGCGGACGTTGGGTGCCATCCAATAGACGCATGCGAGCGTCGCGAGCCCAAGCAGGGCGCCGAGGGTCTTGAGCGCGCCTAGCTGCCATAACCCGAACACCTGCAGGATCGCGCCGGCGAGCAGGTGATAGCCCGGCAGCCAAGTGTCCTCCATGCCGAACAGCGGATCGTGCAGCTGGCCGGTCGAGACGAGGTTCGCAGCGATGAGCCAGTGCCCGTAGCCGTCCTCGAATGGTTCCGGCATTTGCGCGGCCACCACAAGCAGCAAGCCGCACAATCCCAGCAGGCCCACCGCCGGGGCGGCGGTACGAATGCCCGCCAGCGCTCGGCGTCCCAGGCGGCGCAGGGCGAGGACCTCGAGCAGCTCCAGGGTGCTGAGCATGGCGACCGTCAGGAAGCCGACCGCGAACAGGCTGGAGTAAATCGCCACCAGGACCTGGCTCGCGGCCAGCGCCGCGGGCACGATGGCGAGCGCCATCAACCCAAGCAGGCCTTCGGCCGCCGCTCGAGGGTCGCCGACCCGGACGTAGGCCTGGTCGCGCCACTCCTGGCCACGCTCGACGATGCGGTATTTCGGCGTGCGCACGAACTCGCCGCCGCGACGGGTCGCGCGCGCCAGCGCGATCAGCGTATTGAGCGACATGCCCGCTCCGACCACCTGACATAGCAGCGCGGGCGCGCCCGACCACCATGGCCGGCCGCGCCTGGTCTGCGCGACCATGAAACCGATCCATGGTGAGATCCCGATTACGACGACTAGCACTGATGTGTTTCCGAGCTGCCAGGGGAGCCCGATGCCGTGGTGTGGGGCGGTAAGCAGCAGTACCGGATAGCAGGCGAGCTGGATGAGCATCACTGGCCCGACGCCGTATGCGACCAGATGCACGACCGCCTGGAACTTGACGGCCAGCCGGTTGGGACTGCGCAGCACCGGGACCAGCAGGTTGAAGGCGGACTGGAAGGACCCCGTCGCCCACCGCGACTGCTGGCGCCGGTACGAGTCGATCGAAACCGGAAGCTCCTCGGGGACGACGAGGTCTTCGATATACGCGGCGCGCCATCCGCGGAGCTGCGCCCGGTAGCTCAGATCGAGGTCCTCTGTGAGCGTGCGTGCGCTCCAGCCGCCGGCGTCGTCGATTGCGAGTCGCCGCCAGACCCCCGCGGTGCCGGTGAAGTTGGTGAAGTAGCCCTTGTCCGAGCGCACCGCCTGCTCCACCAGGAAGTGGAAGTCGATGGCCAGCGCCTGCAGCCGGGTGAACCACGAATAGCCTTCGTCGAGGTGACCCCAGCGAGCCTGCGCGAATCCGACCCGAGGGTCATCGAAGACGCCCACCGTGCGCCGGAGGAAATCGCGCGGCGGGACGAAGTCGGCATCGAAGATGGCGACGAAGGAGGCGGTGGTCAGGCTCAGCCCGTGCGCGAGCGCGCCGGCCTTGAAGCCCTCTCGCGTGTCGCGTCTGACGTGCGCTACGCGGACTCCCTTGCGCCGCCAATGCGCCGCGCGCCGGCTCACGATTGCGAATGTCTCGTCGTCAGAATCGTCGAGGAGCTGGACCTCCAGCCGGTTGCGCGGCCACTCGATCGCGCACACGGCGTCGATGACCCTCTCGGCGACGTACCGCTCGTTGTAGATGGGGACCTGTACGCAGACGTCGGGCTCCGCGCCCATCGCAACCGATGCGCGCCTTGCTGGGCGGAGGCGGGTGGAGCTCCAGGTCAGATAGAGCAGGTTCAGCCCGAAGCACAGGAGGGCGACGCTGCTCGTCGCGAGGACGCCGAGCGTAATCGTCGTGATCATGTAGCGTCCGGCTCGTCGAACAGCGAGTACGGACGCATGGTGGCCCGCACATATGCGACTCGGGCCAGCGCCTCCGGCTTGCGGCGGCGCGTCCACTGCATGTAGTGCCATGCTGCCGCTCCGACCCGACGCGCGGCACTGTCGAGGATGGAAGGAAAGATCCATGCCGGTAGCCGCACGCGTGAGGCGGTGTCGATGACCAGCGCCGGCGACCTGTATCCGAGCTGCGGGAAGTGGTCGCTCAGGCTCGGGTTGGCACGCACGACCTCATCAAAAACGTCGAGGCCGAACACGGGTTGCGACATCGCCATCTCGAACGCCATGTCCTCGTCCTGGCGGAGAAGCGGGTGGCACTGCGAGCGCTCGAGGATCAGGTTTGCAGTCATCAGCCGAGGCGCGAGCGGGCGGCGCGTCAGATCGTCCACCGGTTTGGAGCGATGGCGCAGTGCATGAACCAGACCGAGCACGTTGACGACCACATACGCGAGGTGTCGATGGCCGTCGTCGACGATCAGGTTGAGGTCGACGTCATCGGACGCCCGGAAGCCGCCGCTGGCCAGCGAGCCCGCGATCGAGACGCTGCGTATGAAAGGCGCGAACGAAACCAGCATGCGGACGAACCGGACGGTCATCGCCATGTAGTGCGGGGCATCAGAGTCGTGATCCGCTGCCCTGCTGGCGATCTCGCCGGCGCGGGCCCTGTCCGAGCGCATGACGACCAGGCCGTGTTCGAGGGTTAGGTCGGATGAGGCCGCTGCGGCCCACCGCACGTCCGCTTCCGAGACGGAGCCGCCCAGACAGAGCGCAGCCAGGCGATCGGGCCTGAGCGCGAAACCGCGGCGCGACAAAAGCGCGACGGTGCGGCGGACGCGCTCTGACGTGGACGGGACCTGGGTTGGAGATTGGCCGATCACCACAGTGCCTCCAAGAGTCGGACGGCTCCTAGGCCGATACGAGTTGAGGTTACTTTTGGGCTGCCGCTGCCGGCACTATCATCGAGGCTGGCGCCAGCCGATTCACACCAGGAGCACCCATGACCGCCGACGGACACTTCAAAGTCCCGACCCCCGTCAACGAACCGGTGCGCGCCTATGCGCCCGGCGACCCCCATCGCGAAAGTCTGAAGGCCCGGCTTGCGGAGCTCACGGATGCTCGCACCGAGGTCCCCATGCAGATCGGGGGCGAGCGGCGCTGGGGCGCATCGAGGGGCGACATCCGCTCGCCTCACCGCCACGAGCTCACCATCGCCGAGTACGCCGTCGGCTCGGACAAGGACTTCAACGACGCCATCGACGCCGCTCTCAAAGCGCGGCGGGCATGGGCCGCGACCTCGTACCAGGAGCGGGCCGCCGTGCTGTTGAGGGCCGCTTCGCTCCTGGCGGGTCCTTGGCGGGACACCATCAACGCGGCGACGATGCTCGGGCAGTCGAAGACCGTCCACCAGGCGGAGATCGATGCGGCCGTCGAGTCCATCGACTTTTGGCGGTACAACGCGTACTTCGGCGACCAGCTGCTCGGCCAGCAGCCGTTCAACGATGGCACGGCATGGAACCGCCTCGAGTACCGGCCCCTGGAGGGTTTCGTCTTCGCCGTCAGCCCGTTCAACTTCACGTCGATCGGCGCCAACCTGCCCACCGCGGCAGCGCTGATGGGCAATACCGTCGTCTTCAAGCCCGCGACCCAGACCTTGCTGGCGACCCACTTCTTGATGGAGATCCTCAACGAGGCAGGCTTGCCGCCCGGCGTCATCAACATGGTTAGCGGTAGCGCGTCGAAGATCTCCGAGCAGGTCCTTCGACACAAAGAGCTCGCGGGCATCCACTTCACCGGGTCGACCGAGGTGTTCCACGGCATGTGGCAGACGGTCGGCCAGAACATCGACCACTACCGAACGTACCCTCGACTGGTCGGCGAGACGGGAGGCAAGGACTTCGTGGTCGCACACGAGTCGGCCGACTCGGATGCGCTGCGGACGGCGCTGATCCGCGGAGCGTTCGAGTACCAGGGGCAGAAATGCTCGGCCGCGTCGCGGGCCTACATCCCGCAAGCGATGTGGAAGCAATTGCGGTCGGAGATGGCCGAGGAGGTCGAGGCCATCCCGCAAGGAGATGTCGCCGACTTCCGCAACTTCATGGGCGCCGTGATCAACGGCGACGCGTACTCCAAGCACATGAGCGCTATCGAGTTCGCGCGGAAGTCAGAGTCCGCCAAGATCGTCGCGGGTGGCAAGGGTGACGACAAGGTGGGGTGGTTCGTGCGGCCGACGGTCATCGAAACCACCGACCCGGACTTCAGGCTTCTGAAAGAGGAGTTGTTCGGCCCCATCCTCACCGTTTATCCATACGCGGACGGGAAGTTCGAGGACACGCTAGAGCTCCTCGACCGCACGAGTCCCTATGGCCTGACCGGCGCCATCTTCGCGCGCGACCGGCACGCGATTCGCAAGGCGTCTGAGACCCTCGTCAACGCTGCGGGCAACTTCTACATCAACGACAAGCCGACCGGCGCCGTCGTCGGTCTGCAGCCGTTTGGAGGTGGGCGCGCCTCCGGCACCAATGACAAGGCGGGCTCAATCCTCAACCTCATCCGCTGGACGAGCCCACGCACGATCAAGGAGACGTACGTGCCGCCCACCGATCATCGCTATCCGTACATGGATGCGGAGTAGCGCCACGCAGACCCCGTGAGCGTTCGGTACGAGCCCGACGGCCAGGTGGTCGTGGTGACCATCGACCGGCCGGAAGTCCGCAACGCGGTCGACCCCGACACCGCCGGCCGGCTGGTCGAATGTTTCGAACGCTTTGCTGCCGACGACGCATTGGCGGTGGCGGTGCTTACGGGCGCGGGCGGCAACTTCTCGTCGGGCTTCGACCTGAAGGCGTTGGCGCGCGGAGATGGCAACCGGCTCGAAGAGACCGGGCCAGGCCCGATGGGACCGACGCGCTTGACGCTCGACAAGCCGGTGATCGCCGCGATCGAGGGCTACGCGGTGGCCGGCGGACTAGAGCTGGCGCTGTGGTGCGATTTGAGGGTCGCCGCGAGGGACGCGACGCTGGGTGTGTTCAACCGGCGTTTTGGCGTCCCGCTGATCGACCTCGGGACCATCCGCCTTCCTCGGATGATCGGACAGGGCCGGGCGATGGACCTGATTCTCACGGGTCGCCCGGTGTCCGCGGTCGAGGCCCTGGGCATCGGCCTGGTCGAGAGGCTGGCGCCCCCGGGTACCGCGCTTGCCGAGGCTGTCGCGCTGGCGCGCATGCTGGCCGAGCTGCCTCAAGGCGCAATGCGCGCGGATCGCCGCAGCGTGCTCGGGCAGTGGGCGCTGGGCCTCGATGACGCGATGGGAGCCGAGTATCGAGGAGGCATCGCGGTGGTCGAGTCGGGCGAAGCACAAGCGGGCGCTCGCCGTTTCAGCGAAGGCTCAGGCCGTCACGGGAGTTGATTGGTGACGTCTCACCGCCGCGACTGAGAGCATCACGAGGGCGGTGATCTCGCCGGCGATCAATGGCAGCGGTCCCCATAAGGGAATCTCTTCGGAGGCGATCACCAGTGCGAGCACGAACGCCCATGACCAGCGCGGCCGCTCGGGAATACGCAGGTAAAGCCAGACCGCGAGGCCGAGCATCACCAGGTCGTCGAGGTGCAGGTAAGGGGTGGCCAGCAATCCGCCCAGGATCGCGAGCACGTATATCCACTCAGGTGATTGCTTGCGGAAGCGAAACGCGAGCGCGAGCGCCCAGACGGCAATGGCGCCTTGCACCACCCGCGCAGCCGCCAGGCCACCGATCACAAGCGCCAGGGTCAACTGGCGATTGACCGGCACGTCAGCGGCAAAGCTCAGCCGCTCCGCATAGGCTGCCATGCCGTCCGGCCCGACGTTGACGCCAGACGCGATGACCAGCAGGCCGATCGAGACGGCGGCGCCGGCAACAGCACGAAACCGCCCGCCGGCCAGCAAAGCGATCGGGAGCAAGAATCCAAGCTGCGGCTTGAGCACGATGACGCCGAGGGCCAGGCCGGACAGAAACGGCCGGTGCTTGCGGAGCAGGGCGTACGAGCCGGCCACGCCGAGCGCCACGAAAAGGCCGGGCTGGCCCAACTGGAGGGCGTAGATGACCGGAAGCCACGCCAGCGCCGCCAGTAGGTGGATGAGCCTCAGGCGTCCTGCTCCGGGCGCGGCCAGGTACCAGGTGCCCACAAGCGCCGCCAGCATCAGCGCACTCCACGACCAATAAGCGACTGCATAAGGAAGCAGGGTGAATGGAAGCGCCAGCCACGCCACCGGCGGCGGGCTGATGTATCGAGCCAGCTCGGCAATCCGTATCCGCGATCCGATTGAGTCGAGCTCGGCTTGTTGCAGGTTGAGGTCGTAGATCGACTGCCAGCCGTGGGTGGCCCCGATCCTGGCTGCGGCGTAATAGAAGGTGAAGTCGTTATGGAAATGGTCGGAGCCGTAGGCGACCACCCACTGGAAGAGGTCGAAGCCGGCAAACATCGCGGCTGCGAGCGCCCCAGAGGCGATGCCGAGGTTGCGCCAGCGCCTGCTGCGGTCCATGAGTGCGGATCGTAGGGCTCGGCTCCAGGGGGCGCCTACGGTGGGCGACATCGGCGGGCGGTGCCAAGGAGCCAACGAGCACGCGAGGGAGCGCATCGCGTCAGATGCGTGACCGAGCCCGCGCAGGAGGCGACGAAGGCATCAGCGCAGCCCGTCCCGCCTAGCTCGATCCACCGTCAAGCCTCCTCTGGTGCCGAGTCCTATAGCTGTGTTCCCGTACCTTGTTGTGGCGATGCCTTCGCCGGGTTTCGAGCCGCGCGTGCTGGAGCTGAGCGACGGGACCAAGGTCCACGTCCGTCCGATCGTCCCAAAGGACGAGCCGCTGCTGATAGACGCTGTGGCCGCGATGTCCGAACGGAGCGTGTATTTCCGGTTCTTCTCGCCGTTGAAGCGCCTTCCCGACGCGCTTGCGCACCGACTCGCGGTGGTCGACTACAACGACCGCTTCGCCCTGGTCGCGACCACGCACAAGAGCAGCGAGCGAATCGTCGGCGTCGCCCGCTACGACCGCGTGGTCGGCACCGACGTGGCCGAGACAGCGGTCGCTGTGGTCGACGAGTTCCAGCGGCGCGGGTTGGGGAGCGCGCTCCTCACCATCCTGGCGAAGGTGGCGCGCGACCACAGCATCAAGACATTCACCCTCATCGTGCTGCCGGAGAACCAGCAGATGCTGGGGATGCTCCGAAAGATGGGTTGGATCCATCACGCCAAGCTCACGGGCGGCGTCTACGAGATCAGCTTCGACCTCCCAGGGTTATAGTGCCCCGCCCCCGAAGTTCCTTGCATCTTCGCGTCCTAGGCGGCCGGGCGCCTGCGGCGCTGAAGCCGGCGTCGCCTCCTGCGCGCGTTCGGTCACGCATCTACGCGATGCGTTCCATTGCGTGCTCGTCGTCTCCTTGGCTCCGGCCGCCGATGCCGCGAAATATGCGGCGGAACTCGAGGTCGGGGCACTAGCGTGGACACGCAGCTGCTCGCGTTCATTGGTATCTCGCTGCTCCTCGCGGTGACGCCGGGGCCCGACATGGCGGTGGTCACCAAGAACGCTTTGGCTCACGGCCGCCGAGGTGTCCTGCTTACCACCACCGGCATCGCGCTGGCGCTCGCGATCTGGGTCGGCGCCACCGCGGTCGGCCTGTCGGCTTTGCTGAGGACGTCGGGCGAGCTGCTCTTCGTGCTCAAGCTCGCCGGCGCCGCGTACCTCGCATACCTCGGAGTGCGCACGCTGCTGGAGTCGCGGCGGCGGCCTGCGGATCTTCTCGCGGAGGCCCCGCCGCCGGCGCCCGCGCATGCGATCTTCCGGCAGGGTTTCCTGTCTGCGATCTCCAATCCGAAGCTAGGCGTGTTCTTCGTGACCTTTCTCCCTCAGTTCGTCGTTCCAGGTCAGCCGCTCCTGCCTCGATTGCTCGAGCTCGGGTTGATCTTTGCCGTCATCGGTTGGTCGTGGATGAATGTGTACGGACTCTTCATTACTCGCATCCGCGAAATCATCACCGCACCTCGTGTTCGGCAGTGGATGCAGCGCGTGACCGGAGTGGTGCTGCTCGGTTTCGGAGCCCGCCTGGCCCTCGAGAGGGTCTAGCTGGACCCCCACTGGAACTGCTGGCACAAGGCGTCGAACTCCTCGCCTTCCGGGATGCCGTTCGGATAGTTCTTGAGGTCGGCGACATTGGCACCGAAGATCACCACGGTGACACCGTTCCTGGTCGCCGCGATGATGACGAAGCGGACCTTGGCAGCGGTCGCGTTCGACCCCACCAGGTTCGCCGAGTACACGGCCCCGCTTCCATTCTGGTCCCCGATGTGGGCTCCCTTGAGGTCGCTGACATGAGTGACGTCCTGCCACTGGGACGTGGGCAGGGCGCTGACGGCGGACTGCATCACCTGGTCGAGAGGCTGGCCTGACTTTGCGCCCACCACCGAAAGCAGCCCGAGCTTGGTGACGAGGGTGACGCTCTGCGCGTCCTGGCTGCGCACCGTCCAGTTGGGGTTGTAGTCAACCTCGAATCCGAGGGCGGAGCTCTTGTATGCGGCCGGAGCGGGCAAGGGAGTCACGATCCGCGGGCCGCAGTTCGACGTGCACGACTTGTGGTTGCCGAGCACCTGCGAGACCGTGAACGCGCTCCCGGCCACCGTCACCACCGACAGGATGATCAGGAGCCCCGCGGCCACCATGGCCTGGGAGCTGGTGATCCGGCCAGATCCGGTGCGCGGTCGTCCGGGCGCCGACGGATACGAGTATGCGGGCATGGACGCGACCGGGATCGGTGCTTGGGCCGCGCCGCACCGACCGCAGAAGGGCGCGCCTGGCGGGACCGGCGCGCCGCAATTCCCGCAGAAACGCACTATGGCCTTCCCACCGAATGCATGCGAGTCTGCTTGGCTGCCGCGCGGGCGACTCCGCAAGCCGGGCAGAACAGCATGGTAGGCACGATCCGATGGCATTCGGGGCACGCAGCATCAGGGCCGATCTCGTGCGCGGCCCCCTCCGCCAGCAGTGCTTGGTGGATCACCACCCTCATGTAGATGAGGAGAGCGACGGCAGCGACCGCGTGGATGACGACCTTGAGCACCAGGTCGGGCACGACGACCGACAGCATGCCGAGGACGACCTGCGCAGAGACCGCGACCACCAGCGCTGTGAGCACGCTCGCCTCCCAGCCCCGGGCCGCGCGGCGCATGTGATATCGACTGAGCCACACGGTGGCTGTGAGAAGCGACGTCGTACTGGCGTTGATGAGCATGATCAGGATCCCGGAGTTCAACAGGCGCAGCGACCAGTCGACCGGCGAGCCGCTGCCGACCAAAGGGCCGACCAGGAGCGGCCAGATCGCGGTGAGCGTCGTGGCAAGCGTGAAGCCGAGGGCGGAGGCCGCGCCAAACGTGAATCCGTCCAGCGGCTCGCGCAGCCCGGGCCGATAGACGTAGAGGAAGAGCGGCCCGACCAGCATCAAGACCTGGCCGGCGATGGGGATGACAATGCCCGCGAAAACAAAGTTGCCGGTGGCGTCGCCACTGATCTCCAGGCCCGAGACGGTCCCGCCGGTCAGGGACGTGAAGGCGTAGCCGAGGATCGCGCCGGTGACCATTGTGGTCGCAATCAGCAGCCACGGCTCCGAGTCGTAGACCTCGACCTCATACACATAAAGGAGGTACAGCACCGGGAGCAGAAAAACTGCGGCCATGGTCGCTGGTGTGAAAAGGTGGAGGCCCGCGAGGAGGAAGACCAGCGCAGCCCCGGCGAGCAACGCCCAGCGGAACGCGCCTCCGCGCCGATGCGGAAGGTGAGGGAAAAGGGTCGAGACGATCGACAGGTGCACGACCGGCTCCGACGGCACGGCGGCGAAGGCGTGCCGACGCCGGGCATCGCCACTGGCGAGATGGGCGCCGCAGTGCCCGCAAAACTCGCCGGCCGGTACCATCGACCCGCAATGCGGGCACAGCGCGAGTTCCGGTCCTGCCGGCCCGCTTGCTTGCGGCTTGCGGCGATCGGCACCACGGCGCCTCTCGCCGCGCTCGTCGGTCACGCTCCCCCTCCTTTCATGTAGAGGATCCAGGCCGCGTCGAGCGCGGCGCCGTCCATGCTTCCCCACCCGGTCGCGAAGTCCCAGCCAGGGGTGGCGTCGTACGCGAGATTGTTGCCGACGGTGACGTCGTGGAAGGGAGGCGCGGGCAGCCTGGATGCGTTCGCCCCCATCCAGTAGATGGCCGGATTGGCGTACCCGGTTTCGCGGAGGCCTTTGCGCTTGAGGTCCTGATCGATAAGCGCGACAGTCGCGGCCCACAGTGGAGCCGCCGCCGACGTGCCGCCGGCCTGGCCGTCCTGGCCGCCGAAGATGATGTGGAAACCGGTGGCCGGGTCGGCATCGGCGGCGACGTCGGGTACCTGCCTGAAGCCGTGCCCTGAGGCTTGTGCGATGGCCTTCTGGTAGTCGGGTAAAGAGTAGAACTGGCTGGCGCCGCCGCCCGAACCGATCTCAGCCACCGGGCCACCCCAAGCAGCCTCTTTGAAATAGATTCCCTGCACCGACTCGAACACTGTCGTGCCGCCCACGGCGGTCACGTTCGCGAGCGTCGACGGGAAGCTCGCCGCTGGAGGTGCGCTTTCGCCGCACGTGTACGCGCCGCTGTCGCCGCTCGCGATGAAATGCGACATGCCCTGCGCCACAGAGCGGTCCTGAATGCTCGCGTACGCGACCCGATGTCCGCTCGGCGTTTCTGGTTCGCACGCGCCCAGGCTTTCGGAGATGATCGAGCCCAGATGGTCGCTGATCATCTGGTCGAACGCTCGGTCCGCGTGTGCGAAGTCGGGAGCCGACAGGTAGATGACCAGCTTCGCCGCCGGCGCGACCTGGTGAATGATCTCGAGGTCGAGGACCGTCTCACCCTGCGGCTTCATGGGCTTCCCCCATGCAGAGTCCCGCTTGATCGTCAGCAGCGGCTCGTAAGGCGGCAGGCTGAATGTGGTCGCGAACTTGTCGAGGTCCGTGAGGTTGGGAAGGTCGTCGATCTCGGGTAGGACGATCGTCATGCCGGTGCCGTCGAGTCCCGCGTCGCGAAGGGGCTTCAGGTTGTAGAAGGCGAGCACGTCGGTAGGGGTCAAGCCGCCCGGCCGCACCGCGTAGGTGCGCACGTGCCGGTAGTTGTCGAGGCCGGTCACGCTGCTGACGACGGCCGCGATCTGGGGCGGAATGCTAGGGGTTTCCAGCGAGGCATAAAAGGTGGTGCCGTCGTCGAGCCTGTAGTCCTCGATGTCGACTCGAAACAGGGCCGCAACCGCAGGAGCTGGACCCCCTGCGGCGATCAAGGCCGAGCCTGGGCGCCACGTGGCCTTCAGACCGACCGCCATGAGCGCGCCAAGTGCTGCCTGGACTTTGACCGGGTCGGGCCCGAACTCGGCAGCGTACTGCTCAGGCGTTACGGTCTTGCCCGACGCAATCAGCTTGGCCAACCGGTCAGGCGAGCGTGTCTTGAGGCCGAGGCTGAGGTCGACCTGGACGGCCGTGCCGGCCGGGCCGAGGTGCGCCGCCTGCGCGATCGCGGTCGCGAGCAGCGGGGTCGGAGAGCTCAGGGTCTGTCTCGTCGGTGAGCGCTGAGCGGATTGCGGCGAGTTGCAGGCCGCCGTGGCCACAACTACAAGGGCCGCCAGTGCCCACAGCCCCCGCATCAACTCAGTGTGGCGGTTTCGCCACGCCACAACGCAGCCTCCCAAACCTCTGACTCGAATGCCAGCTCGAACCCGAGCTTGCGATAGGCGTCGAACGCACGGGTGTGGTTCCAGCCGTCGACATAGAGCGATGCCGTCCGGGCGCCTTCCTCGCGGAGGCGGTTCAGAAGCTCGGCCACGAGCCAGGTGGCCAGCCCGTTGCGACGATGATCCGGGACGGTGCCGACAGAGCTCACGACGCCCACCGGCTGCGGTCGCGAATCTTCGGTGTAGGACTCGACCTGGCCCAACGCGAGCGCGGCCGGCGACCCCTCGTTGGTGACGGCCATCAAGGACAGGTGCGGCGAGCGTCCGGTCGCCAGCTCGGCCTCCTGGCGTGGCGAAAACCGCCAGTGGTCGGCAAAGGATTGGTTGTGAAGGTCCGACCAGCTGCAGCCGGCCGCTTGATTTCCATCGCGCAGCTCGTAGCCAGGCACAGACCGCATCGGTGTGGGGTCGAAGGCGAGGGTCATATCCATGCGCCACCACGGGCGGATGAACTCTGCGCCCAGCTCATCCATGCCTTCGGCATGACCGCGGCCGCACCACATCTGCGCCGCGATCGCTCCGGCCGCTTTCGAGAGATTGAGGCCCCACCGAAGCAGCTCCTGCCTCATTTCCAACCGGCCGCAAGCGACGGACACCTGCGTGACGATCCCCAGCTGGGTCGAACGGCCGGCAACGAGGACGGCACCCTCCAGCCCACGCTCGACTTCGACGACCCTCGATCGTGAGCTCCAATCGAACCCCGCCAGCATGCGCTGCATGTAGGCCGGTCCGGGCACGCAGTCCTGCCGTCCAGCGCGAACCTCGGCTTGCAGAAGCGCCAACACCCCGGGCAGGTCTTCCAGGCGACCCGGCCTCACGCCGTCGCCCTGGCTGTGACCTCGTGGACTTCGGGCAGTGCGCGGCGAATCTGCTCCTCCAGCTCGGTCTCGACCTGATGCGCCTGCTCGAGGCTGACATCGCCGGCCAGCTCCGCCACGACGTGGGCGTGGATGCGGTTGTGCCGGTCACTAAGCTCGACGTCGGCGCACCGCTTCACGGCTGGGTGCGACTCGACGATCTCCCGCATCCGTTCGGCGAGCAATGCGCGCCGTTGGGTGACGTCCTCGCCGCTCACGACGTGCGGCTCCATCGGCTCGAGGTGGATGTCGATTCGGGTAGCGTCGGGCAGCTCGGCCCGCAACGCCTTTTCGAGGCCGGCGCTGGCCAGCGAGGCCGATGCGAGCGTCATGTCACCGGGAAGCTTCGCGTGCATCGTGAGATGGAGCGAGCCATCGCTCTCGCGCTCGACGGTCACGTTGTGAAGATCTCGCACACCCCCATTCCTGGCGGCCGCCGCGTGAACGCGTTCGACCAGGTCGCTCGGGCGCGATTGGCCTTCGACAAGGACGGTCAGGTCGAGCTCCGGCAGCGCGGCGCCGGCCACCCGCTTGACGTCGTCCACGATCCTGCCCGCGGCTTCGAGCGGAAGCATTCGCGCTGTGGCGATGACGGCGTCGCCCAGGAGCTTGGGTCCGGAGCGGCGGACCCGCACCGAGCGCACCTCGCGAACGGCGCTCACGCCCTGGATGGCCGCGCGCAGCTTGCGCTCGGCGCCCGCCGGCGCACGATCAATGAGGATGTCGCCTGAGTGCCACGCCAGCAGGCCCGCGGCGCGCGCGATTATCACGGCCACGAGCAGAGCCGCGACCGAGTCGGCCCACGCGAACCCCATGCGCACGCCGATCAAACCCGCCAGGACGCCGACGGTTGCCAGCACGTCGGACCAGCGGTTGGTCGCATCCGCCAGAAGGGCATCGCTGCCGGCATCGCGACCGACTCGGCGCAGGACCGCGGCTCGGCCGAGCTCGATCAGCATGGTCGCGATCAGCAGCGCGAAGGCATAGCCGGCGGCATTCACCGCGGCGCCGCCCGCGGTCAGCCTGTGGACAGCCTCGAATGCGATGCCCGCCGCCGTGATCAGGAGCAAGACGCCCTCGGCGAAGGCGGCCAGATTTTCAGCGCGGCCGTGGCCGTACGGGTGCTCGGTGTCGGCCGGCTTGCGCGCGGTACGGACCGCGACCAGCGTGAACCCGCTCGCTGCGAGGTCGAGCAAAGAGTGAACGGCCTCGCTGATGATGCCGAGGCTGCCCGTCAGGAGCCCGACCACGAGCTTGCCCACCACAATGGCGGCGCCGATGAAGACCGAAACCAGAGCGACGAGCTCCGGCCTGCGTCCAAGCGCCTTCATGGCACCAACTCTAGTGGGCGGGTTTCGGGTGCGGGAACCCGCCTCGGTGTGTTACCTGAGCTTCGCCGCCGATGCGAAGAGCTGCTCCTCAGAGCCCAGCGCGATCACGAGGTCGCCCTCCTCCAGGAGCAGGTCGGTGGCCGGGTTTGCATGCAGCGTGCCATCGCGGCGGCGCACCGCCAGCACCTTCGCCGCGTCCGGGCTCATCAAGCCCGCGCCAGCAAGCGTCTTCCCCACCGCGGCCACCCTCGGCTGAACCAGCATCTCTTCGACGCCGATCTCCGATTCGCCGTGATGAAGGCTGTCCATTACGTCCACGAGCGCCGGCCGCACAGCGAGCTCGGCCATGCGATGACCGGCCATCCGATACGGGGAGATCACGCGGTTGGCGCCGGCCAGCTCCAGGCGGCGGATCGATTCGGGACGCCCTGCGCGGGAGATCAGATAGAGCTCAGGCTTGAGCGCCCGCGCGGCCAGAATGATGTAGACGGCGCGTTCGTCGGAGTCGACCGCGGAGATGAGGCCGCGTGCCCGCTCGATACCCGCGAGCTTGAGGATCTCCTCGCTGGACGCGTCGCCCTCGACATGGAGCCGGTCCTCGTTGCGCAACCGCAGCACCGCATCGTCGGTCTGGTCGATGACCGCGTAGGGAATGTTGTGTGCCTCGAACTCGGCGACGATCTGCGTCCCGATGCGGCCGTACCCGCAGATGATGAAGTGATCCCGCAACTGATTCAGCGAACGCTCCAACTGCCGCTCTCTCCTGTAGTGGATGAAGCTGTTGTCGGTGAGAGTCTCCGCGAAGACTCCGAACCCGTAGAGCATCGTACCCACGCCGACCACGATGAGCGTGGAGGTGAAGATCTCACCCACATTCGAAAGCGGCTGGACCTCCTTATACCCGACCGTCGAGATCGTGATGATCGTCATGTAAAAGGCATCGAGCAGGTTCCAATGCTCGATATACGTGTAGCCGGCGATTCCGTACACGATCACCACGGCCAGCAGCGCCGCCGGCAGCCGGAACCGACGCAGCGGATGCGGCAGGCGCCTCTTCAACTCCGTGCGGCCGCCTAACCGCCTGCGCCAGGACCTTCGAGACCGGGTTTGGTCATCTTGCCCAGGTCGAGCACTTTGTTCAGAGCCGCCTCGGAA
>CATPBF010000064.1 GCA_955652585.1 Candidatus Dormiibacterota bacterium
ACCTTCATGAGCACTTCATCGATCCGGTGCGCGTCAGGTCCGGCCGTTACCTTGCCCCCACGAAGCCGGGCTACAGCGCCGAGATGAGAGCCGAGTCGCTGAACGTCTACGGGTTCCCGGACGGCGCTGCCTGGCGAGCCATCGGCAAGTGATCGAACATCCCATGCCTAGGTGCGAGAATTTGGAACTTGGCAACTCCCGAGGCGCGAACTAATTGAGCGGGGCGCGCCTGCAGGACAAGGTCTGTCTCATCACGGGTGCAGGCTCGGGAATCGGCCAGGCGACTGCGCGCCTCTTCGCCGCTGAAGGAGCCCGCGTCGTCGTCGCCGACGTCGACGATCGAGGCGCCAAGGCCACCGTGGCGGGAATTCGGAAGAATGGCGGCGATGCGATCGCGGAGCATGTCGACGTCACGGACGAGCAGGACACGGTCGCTTTGGCGGCCAGGGTCGCCAAGCGTTTCAAACGCATCGACGTGCTCTTCAACAACGCCGGCATCAGCGGTGTAGGGGACGTTCTGGAGACTGAGCCCGACCTGTTCGATCGTGTCATGAGGGTGAACGTTCGCGGCGTTTACCTGACCAGCCGCGCGGTGGTGCCCTACATGATCAAGCAGAAGTCCGGCTCGATCATCAACATGTCGTCCTGCATCGCGGAAATCGGACTGGCTCGACGCGTGTCTTACGCAGCTTCGAAGGGCGCCGTGTTGTCGATGACCAAGTCGATGCAGGTCGACTTGGCGCAGCATGGCATTCGCGTCAACGCGCTTCTGCCCGGAACCATCCTCACTCCCTTCGTCGAGCGCTACCTAAAAGAGTCGTACAAGGATCCCGCGGAGGGCTATGCGTCGATCCGGAAGCGCCAGCTCACGAGCGAGCTTGGCCGGCCCGACGATGTGGCTTCAGCTGCGCTCTACCTGGCGTCGGACGAATCGAAATTCGTCATGGCGTCAGGTCTGGTCATCGACGGCGGGGTGTCGGGAACGAAGTAATCGCTTCGCGCTACTCGGGCTTGGTTTGGGACTCCACGCCTTCTCGCAGCAGGCCTTCCAGGTCCAGCCTCTTGCCGCTGAAGGAAAGGTGGCCATTCTTGTCCCTGGGCCATTGGTCTTCGGGCCGGTCCCACGCCAGCTCCAGGCCGTTGCCGTCGGGATCTCTCAAGTAAAGGGCCTCATGGGTGCCGTGGTCATTGACACCGTCCAGCGGCCAGCCGGCCTCGGCGAGACGCCGCAGGGCGTCACCCAATGCGGCTCGTGTCGGGTAAAGGATCGCAACGTGATACAGGCCGGTCGTGCCGGGGGGCGGGGGAGAGCCGCCCTTCGACTCCCAGGTGTTGAAGCCAAGGTGGTGGTGGTAGCCCCCCGCGGACAGGAACAAGGCGTCCGGCATGCGAAAGATCACGTCAAATCCAAGGATGTCGACATAGAAGTGGTGCACGCGGTCGATGTCCGCGGTCTTGAGGTGGACGTGGCCGATTCTCGTACCCGAAGCGACTGGGCGCGGCGCGCGTTCCCTGGGAGTGACGCCGTTGACGATCTGGGTTTCGATTTCGGCGTTCATTGTCATTACTCTTCCCCTCAATCCGAACCTTTAATCGCTTGGTGGGCCTACGAGCTTCCAGCCGTTCTGCCACGGCCAGGCGTGGCGGATCTGAAGCGTGACGTTCAAAAGGGCCATGCCTTCCAGCACGCGGGCCATTACCAGCGGGCCGGCGTCAATGGGACGGAACCCGATCGACCCGACCAGCTCCAGCGCTTTGTCCTTTGCCGCCTGGTCGTCGCCGGCGACGAACCCGTCGAGGCGGGTGCCATCGACATTCGGGTCGGCCATCCGAGTGGCAAACGCGTAGTTGAACGCTTTGACCACGCGCACCTTGGGGTGACGCTTCTGGATCTCTTCGGCGTTGGAGGCCACGCCCAGCACCTCTCCGGGGTTCTGGGCATTGATGTGATTGGTGGCGTCGACGACGACCTTGCCATCTACCGCCGAGCCCAGCCCGCGGAATACATCACCGAGCTTGTCGTATGGCACCGCGACGATCACCAGCTCGGCGCCCTCGACCGCCTCGACGTTCGAGCCGGCAGCGCGTGCGCCGGTCGCCTTCGCCGCCTCAGCAGCACTCTGGGGGCTGCCGGCGCTGAGGGTGACCTGGTGCCCCGCCTTGATACTCGACTTGGCGAGAGCCTTGCCGACGTTTCCCGCGCCTATGATTGCGATCTTCATTTGCGCGTGACCCTTCTATGCACTACAGAGGACGAGAACCGTCGTCAATGACCCGTTATTCGACACCATCCGCCAGATGAGTCTTGACTGGACGCCTGCACGCGTTCCACAAGGCGACCCACTGATCGGAAAAACGGTGCGATTGGAACCTCTCGACCCGGCGGCCCACGGTGGGCGGCTGTTCAAGGCATCCCACGACGGCGGGGCGGGCGACTCGATATACCGACACCTGCCGTATGGGCCATTCGCCGGTTTCGACGACTTCGCGCGCTGGCTCGAGCAGCGCTCGGCGTCAAAGGATCCGCTGTTCTTCACGATCGTGGACGTCGACGACAGTGCACCGGAGGGGATGGCAGCCTTCATGCGCATGGCCCCGGAGCATGGCGCGATCGAGATCGGACACATATGGTTTTCGCCCGCGCTCCAACGCACCCGCATGGCAACCGAAGCGATATATCTCATGGCGCGCCACGCCTTCGACGACCTTGGGTATCGCCGGCTCGAGTGGAAGTGCGATGCGCTCAACGAGCCCTCGCGCCGCGCGGCGGAACGGTTCGGGTTCACGTTCGAGGGGGTGTTCCGGCAACATATGGTCGTCAAAGGGCGCAACCGAGACAGCGCGTGGTACTCGATTCTCGACGGCGAATGGCCCGTCGTCCGTGCGGCTTTCGAAGCCTGGCTGGCGCCCGAGAACTTCGACGCCGACGGCCGGCAGCGCCGATCGCTGTCAGCCGTCCGGGACTCTATCTCGCGAGAATCAATCGACTGAGGTCAGCTGCAGCCGGTCGTCGCTCCGCAGTTCAGGCACTTGTAGCACGAGCCTGACCGGACCGTGATCGCTCCACAATCTGGACACGCGGGGGCGTCCGTGTTGATGAAGGCGATTTTCTGGATTCCATTCGCGGGCGTCGCTATGACCTTCAGCTCGTTCGACGGCATGGTCTCGACGGATACTTGCGGCGCCACGGGCACGTCGCGGCGAACCACGCCGGCCTCGTCCTGGTCTTCAACCGACATGAAGTGGCTGGCCATCCACCGGAAGATGTAGTCCACGATCGACTTCGCGATCGGGATCTCCTGGTTCTTTGTGAACCCCGAGGGCTCGAACCGCATGTGGCTGAACTTGTCGACCATAAACTTCAGCGGCACGCCGAACTGCAAGGCGTAGGACGTCTGGGTCGCAAATGCGTCCATGAGTCCCGAGATGGTCGAGCCTTCCTTGGCCATGGTCACGAACAGCTCGCCCGGCTGACCGTCCTCGAACATGCCGACGGTCAGGTAGCCCTCGTGGCCCTGGATGTCGAACTTGTGGGTGACGGCCTTGCGCTCGTCGGGCAGCTTGCGTCGCATCGCGCGGTACTCGACCTCGCCCGGCGCCGCCTTCTTCTTCTCTTTGTCGAGGGAGGTTGAAAGCGGCTGTGAGCGCTTGCAGCCGTCGCGGTAGATGGCGATGCACTTGAGGCCGAGCTTCCAGGACTCCATGTAGGTCTGCTGGATGTCTTCGACGGTGGCCTCGGTGGGGAGGTTCACGGTCTTGGACATCGAGCCCGAGATGAACGGCTGGACCGCGGCCATCATCCGCACGTGGCCCATGGGCGCGATCGAGCGCATGCCCTTGACCGGCTTGAACGCGCAGTCGAAAACCTTCAAGTGCTCTTCGAGCAGTTGCGGGGCGCCTTCGATGGTGTCGTTCTCGTCGATGTACTCGACGATGTCCTTCACCTCTTTGCTGTCGTACCCGAGCTTGCGGAGCGCGGCCGGCACCGTGCCGTTGACGATCTTGAGCAGGCCGCCGCCGACGAGCTTCTTGTACTTCACCAACGCCAGGTCTGGCTCGATGCCCGTGGTGTCGCAATCCATCATCAAGCCAATGGTTCCGGTGGGTGCGAGCACCGTGGCCTGCGCGTTGCGGTAACCGTGCTGGCGGCCGAGCTTGACAGCGTCGTCCCAGGTGGCTCGAGCAGCATCGATCACGTCCGCCGACTCCGGTGACGTGCTGAGCTGGTGCGCCGCCTGGCGGTGCTTCTCCATGACGCGGAGCATCGGCTCGCGGTTCTTGGCGAACTCGCTGAACGGGCCTTTGACCTGGGCCATGCGCGCGGACTGCGCGAACCCGCGGCCGGTCATGATCGCGGTGATGGCGCCGGCGAAGCGCCGCCCCTCGTCGGAGTCGTATGCGAGGCCCATCGACATGAGCAGGGCGCCAAGGTTGGCGTAGCCGAGGCCGAGCGGGCGCAGCGCCTCCGAGTTCTTGGCGATCGCTGGAGTGGGGTAGGAGGCGCTGGAGACGATGATCTCCTGGCCCGTGAAGCAGATGTCGACCGCGCGTCGGAACCGATCGACGTCGAAGGTTCCGTTCTCGGCCTGGAACTTCATCAGGTTCAGCGACAGCAGGTTGCAGGCCGTGTCATCGAGGAAGACGAACTCGGAGCACGGGTTGGTGGCATTGATGCGGCCGGTGTTCGGCACGACGTTCCAGTCCTGGATGGTGGTGTCGAACTGCAGACCGGGATCCCCGCACACCCAGGCCGCCTCGGCGATCTCCTTCCAGAGCTCTCGTGCTTTATAGGTGTCGACGACCCTGCCGCCGACGACCGCCTTGGTCGTCCACTGCTTGTCATCGGCGACGGCTTTCATGAAGTCGTCGCTGGCGCGGACGGAGTGATTGGCGTTCTGGAATTGGACCGAGTCGTAGGCGCCACCCGGGACGTTGAAGCCGACGTTGTAGCCGGCCTCGATCAGCGCCCAGGCCTTCTTCTCCTCGTCCGCCTTGCAGCGGATGAAGTCGAGGACGTCCGGGTGGTCGGCGTTGAGGATGACCATCTTGGCCGCACGGCGCGTGGTGCCGCCCGACTTGATCGAGCCCGCGAACGAGTCGTAGCCCTTCATGAACGAAACCGGCCCGGAGGCGGTGCCGCCGCCGGAGAGCTGCTCCTTCGAGGATCGCAGCACGGACAGGTTGGTGCCGGTGCCGCTGCCGAACTTGAAAAGCATGCCCTCGGTCTTGACCAGGTCGAGGATCGACTCCATCGAGTCCTGAACCGAGTTGATGAAGCATGCCGAACCCTGCTGCGCGCGGTTGGGCACGCCCAGGTTGAACCAGACCGGGCTGTTGAAGGAAGCGTGCTGGGTGACCAGGAGGTAGCGCAGCTCCTCGGCCCAGTTCTCGGCGTCCTCGTCGCTGGCGAAGTAGTTGCCTTCGCGACCCCACGTGGCCAGGGTTTCGACCACACGATCGATCAGCTGGCGGACGCTGGTCTCGCGCTCGGGGGTGCCCTGGCCGCCGCGGAAGTACTTCTGGGCGACGACGTTGATGGCCAGCTGCGACCACGAGCGGGGAACCTCGACGTCCTTCTGCTCGAAGATGACCTGGCCCTTCTCGCCGATGATGGACGCCGTGCGGCGCTCCCACTCGATGAGGTCGTACGCATGGCTGCCCGCCGGCGTGAAATAGCGCCCAAACCGAAGCCCTGGTTTGGCCGTGCCGTTCTTGTGATTCCCGTTCTTGCGGGTGGCGTGGAGGTCAGCTGCGTTTTTGGCCATTTCTAGAAGACGCCTCCTTAAATCATCCCCGTTGCCGGAGCTTTCAAAGCGCTGATTTGGTACGACGTGGAGTGGGTCGTTGAACTTGTTCGTCTGGGGATGCAAGAGGCCCCGGAGCATGCCCGCCACTTATGCCCCAGGGCCTCGATGTAACGCCCCTGAATATACGAGGCGGTTTTAGGCTTGTCAAGCCCCAAACACAAGATATCTGGTGTCGATAGGGAGTCAGGCACCACATATGGGTGGATTACCTGTGGAAATCCCTGAGGAGGGGTTGGGCACAGAATGCGGATTGGCTGTGGGAAACCGGGCAAAACCGACCTACTGAGCTGAGTCGAGAAGGGCGAGGCTGAGGGGCTCTATGGAAACCTCAGGGGGGCTGGTTTCGGCCGTCTGGACGCTCTGGGCCGCGGACCGGATCCGAGCCGACACCTGCTTGCCCTCCGAGTACGTGTTCTGGAGCATGGTCAGCGCCCTCTGGAGCTTGTTGTCGAGGATTCCTTCGAGCGTGTCGAGGTGCCGTTCCACGTCGATGAGGGCGGACTGCAGCTTCTCCATGTCGACGGTGCGCGCGAACTGCAGGTGGAGCTGGTAGAGCGTGAGCAGGTACGGCAACGCCATGGCGTACCCGACGACCATCACGTGCCGGCGGTGGGCGCCCACGATGGCGCCGCGGCAGACGTCGTACGCGGCATCTGGGATGACCGCCAATGCGAAGGTCGAGGTCGAGGCCGGATCGATGTACTGGCTCACCTCGCGAACCCGCCGCTCCACCTCCCGTTCGACCTGGGCGGTCAGCTGGGCGCGCCGCTGGGCGTCGAGCCCCGGCTCGGCGAGCTGCTCCAGGGCGCCGCTCGACACCCATTTGGAGTCGATGGGGAGGAGCTTCCCGCCCGGCAGCTGCAAAGCCAGTTCCACGACCTTGCCCCCGACCCAGACGTTGCGCTGCAGCATCTCGGGCGGAAGGTGCTTCAAGACTTCCTCGAGGATGTTCTCGCCCGCCGCGCCGCGCGTGGAGCTCCCTGCGATGACGCTCTCCAACCGCTTGAGGCTGGAGCGGGCTTCGTCCTCGATCGACTGGCGTGCGACCAGTACCGAACCGAGCCGTTCGACAACCGATTGGGTTTGGGCCAGCCGCTCGCGCACCTCTGAGGCCTGGGACTCCTGGGTAAGGCCGCCCGTCTCCAGGCGCTGGCGGAGCTCGGCGACCGCGACGGCCTGGCCGTCGGCCCGCCGAACCAGGCTCCAGGCGAGGGCCGCCACTCCGGCCACTCCGGTGAGCACACATACCAGGAGGAGCGCGAACAACAGTTCGAACACCGACATGTGGGGCATTGTAGTCCGCCGAATGGGTATAGACAAGGGTGTTAACCTGACGAAAATGGCAGCCCTCAGACCCCTTTCAGAACCCGAGCAGACGCCCGACCGCATCCCCCTCGAAGAGGTCTACATGCGCATGGCCGAGGAGCTCGCCAAGCGGTCGACGTGCGCCCGCCTGCAGGTCGGGAGCGTCATCACCACCGGCGACCTCACCCAGGTCCTGGGCATCGGCTACAACGGCAACGCCAAGGGCCTGCCCAACCGCTGCGACTCGTCGCAGGCAGGCAACTGCGGCTGCATCCACTCGGAGCAGAACGCGCTGATCAAAGCGGGCGCCCAGCTGCCCGGCAAGGTGATGTTCGTCAGCGCCTCGCCCTGCGTGATGTGCGCCAAGATGATCATCAACACCAACGTCGCGCGCGTCTACTACCGAGAGGCGTATCGGGACCCAGCCGGGCTCGACGTCCTGCGGCAAGGTGGCGTCGAGGTCATCCACTACGACCGCTGGCGCGACCTCTGGCGCTGAAGCGCCCAACCGAATGTCGAGACTGACGCGAGGCCGCTATTCCGCACGTTTGGATACAACCAGGCCTTTCGTAGGTCGACGATGCGCCTCGTTGGCGTCACGCGTGCGGAATTCGCGCGCAATATGGTCCGCTGCGCTAGTGCGAGACCTCCCAGCCTGACTCGGTCCGCGTCATGCGCGGCTCGACGATGGGCACGTTCCTCTGGCGCCTGGCCCGCGCAATCAGGCTGGTCACGTCCTGGTCGCCTTTCACCGACTCCAGCACCTGCTGGGTCGCATAGACGAGCGTGATCGCAGGGTCGCGCAGCGCTCGCTCAGGCGTGACCCACAGCCAGTCCGTGACCTCGCCCGGCTCAGCTCGAACGGTCTGGCCGGCCGGCAGGCGCGCGAGATAAAAGCGGGCGTCGTACCGCCGGCTCAAAAGCGCAGGCGTCACCCACCGGGTCAACAGCACCAAACGGTCGAGGGCGGGCTGCAGCCCAATCGACCGCAGCGCGTCGGCAAACGATTTGCCGCCGGCGACCAGGGTGCGGACTCGTTCGCTGTCCCGGTCTCGCGCGAAACGGCCCCCGCCGCGCGCGAGCAAGATCCCGACTTCCTCGAAGAGTTCGCGGACGGCGGCGGCGCCGATCTCGTCTCCCCATTGGGAATCTTCCGCGTGGGCGACTCCACCAGGGAACACGTAAGCGCCGGCGGCGAAGTCTGCTTCACGGGGGCGGCGCATGAGCAGCAGCTCCCACGGTTTCTTGCCCCGCATGAGCAGCACGGTCGCGGAGGGTCGCGGCGTGACTGGCGGGCCTTCGAGGTTGAGCGCGCCCGAGGGCAGTGACGGGATGGCGATGGCCCAAGTCTAGCCGCGCTCGCAAACTACGATGCTCAGCATGGACCTGGGCATCGGCGGCAAGGTCGCGCTCGTCACCGCGGGCACG
>CATPBF010000065.1 GCA_955652585.1 Candidatus Dormiibacterota bacterium
AGCTGGCTTGCGGTCTCCGCGATCAGGGTCGCGTGCCGGTAGCTGATGTCGCCATCGGCAAGGGCCTGCTCCGTTCTTGGTAGTGCCGACATCTTCCGCGACATTGCGACCCGCTCCGACGCCGTAGTAACCGTCAGGTTCAGCTGCCAGCGCAGCCATGCCCTCGCAGAAAGGGCGCCTGAAGGGGCATAACCCTGGCCGCTGTCGAAGCGCCGAAGGCGGCGCAGCCCTTCGGCCTGGACGCGGTTGCCGATGCGCTGGAGCGCGATCTGGTCATTGCCCATCGCCTCCGCCGGCATCGAGTTGAGGTCCTCTGATGAAAGGCGATTGAGGAGCGAATTGATCTCTTCGAAGACCTCGCGTGAGGTCCAATTCCCCCTCTCCCCGCCCTCAGAACACATGTTCCTATTGTAGCGAACTAATGTTCGGAGTCAAGCATTTTGCGAGTTAATTTCGCCGAAGATTCACTGCACCACGAGGCGCTACATTCGGGCTCCGGGCGCGCCGGCACTCCCTTTTCCCAGTCCTTCTTTAGGCGCCGATGATCAGGTCCTTCAGCTCTCGGGGATAGTTGGTCATCACGCGGCAGCCGTCTTCGGTGATGACCACGGTGTCCGAGTGGCGGAATCCGCCCAGCTCCTTGAAGTAGACGCCCGGCTCGACCGTGAACACCATCCCCGGCTCGAGCACAGCGTCATCACCGCGGTCGAGGAACGGCGCCTCGTGGCCCTCGAGCCCGATCGAGTGGCCGACGTGATGGCGGATCGAGCTCTCGACACCGAGCTCGCGAGCCAGCTGGACGCACGCCAGCTCCACCTCGCCGGCAGGAACACCCGGCGCCATCACGTCGATGGCGCGCGACTGCAGCGCCAGCATCGCGTCGAACGCGCGCTCCTGCTCGGCGGTTGGCGTGCCCACGATCATCGTCCGCTCGAGCTCGCTGTGATAGCCGTCGATGTCGGCTCCGGCGCCGCTCACGAGCACATCACCGGCCGCGATCCCGTGACCCATGACGAAGCCATGCGGCATCGCGGTCGACCGGCCGCCGACGAACATCGCCTCGAGCCCGGTGCCGTTGAATCCACGCGGCCTCCAGCCGGGCATCTCGGCCACCATCTCGAAAAGCGTCTCGGTGGCGGCGGGCACGTAACACTCCATCTCGGTCTTGCCCGTCCTGATGGCGTCCTGCATCCGGCGATGCGCGCGCCCGGCCCAGTCGCAGCTCAGCTGGATGCAGGCGATCTCGGTGGCCGATTTCACGCGGCGCAGCGATTCCACGAGCATCTCGGCGTCGACCGGTCGCGCGCCGGTCAGGTCGCTGAGCCGCGGCCCTCGGTAGCCCCAGTAGGGCACATAACCGTCGTGGTCGGCGCCCGTCCGTTTCGGCTTGGCGTTGATGTCGGCAAGGTTGGCGGCGACGAGCTCCATCGGATGCTCGGCGCCGGGATACTCGAAGTACACACCCACGCGGTCGATGCCGGGCACCGATTCCGCGTGCTCCTTCTCGACCGCGGGCACGACCAGGGCCGAGTAATCGTTGGGTCCGAGGATCAGGACGATCGGCCGCTCCGTGGGGATGTGGTGGAACCCGGTCAAGTAGGCGATGCGTGCCGGGTAGAAGACCGCGAGGGTGTCGAGGCCGGCTGCCTCCATACCCGCGCCCACCGCCGCGCGCCTGGCAGCGAACTCCTCCGCAGAGATCTGCGGAAAGCTGATGTGCTTCACGCCCCTCTCCCTAACCCTCCCCCCTGCGGGGGAAGGGGACTTGGTCTTCTTAGTAGGCGGCAAGCTTCCTCATCGCCTCCGCGATCTTGGCCGGGTTGGGCATGAAGAACTCCTCCTGTGGGGTGTTGAAAGGCATGGCGGGAATGTCCGGCCCAGCGACGCGCACGACCGGCCCGTCGAGGCTGTCGAAAGCGTGTTCCGAGATGATCGCCGCGACCTCGGCTCCGAA
This sequence comes from Candidatus Dormiibacterota bacterium, assembly GCA_955652585.1. GTDB lineage: Bacteria > Chloroflexota > Dormibacteria > Dormibacterales > Dormibacteraceae > UBA10449. Next base: position 1,955 of record CATPBF010000065.1, read on the forward strand.
CCCGCCGGTGAGGTTGTCCTCGTGCACGATCATCGCCTTGCCTGTCTTGCGCACCGATTCGAGAATGGTGTCCCGGTCGAGAGGCGCGAGGGACCTGAGGTCGACGACTTCGACGCTGATGCCGCCGGCGGCCAGCTCCTCCGCCGCCTGCAGGCAGTAGTGCGTCATCAGCCCCCAGGCAAAGCAGCTGAGCCTGGTCCCTTCGCGCCGAACCAAGGCGGGACCAATCGGCACCAGGTGGTCGCCGTCCGGCACCTCTTCGGCGACGAGCCGGTACACCTTCTTGTGCTCGAGAAACAGGACCGGGTCCGGATCCCGGATGGCCGACTTCAGCAGGCCCTTGGCATCGGCCGGCATGCTCGGCACGACCACCTTCAAGCCGGGAACATGGGCATAGAACGCCTCTATGGACTGCGAGTGGTAAAGGCCTCCGTGCACGCCTCCACCGAACGGCGCCCGGATCACGAGGGGCACGGACCAGTCGCCGTTGGACCGGTAGCGCGTCCGGGCGGCTTCGCTGACGATCTGATCGAAGGCGGGGTGGATGAAGTCCGCGAACTGGATCTCGGCGATCGGTATGAGCCCGTTGAGCGCTGCGCCGATGGCCACGCCGACGATCCCCGACTCCGCGAGCGGTGTGTCGAGCACGCGCGCCTCGCCGAATTTCGCATAGAGACCATCCGTGGCGCCGAACACGCCACCCTTGCGCCCGACGTCCTCGCCCATGACGAGCACGCGCTCGTCGCGCTCCATCTCTTCGCTCATGGCCGCGCGCACCGCCTCGATCATCCGCATCTCAGGCATGCCCTTATCCTCTCGAGAAGACATTGTCCAGCGCCCGAGGGCCGTCCGGTGAAGGCGCCGCGCGGGCTTCTTCGACCGCCGCCGCCACGACGGTGGCGCAGTCACGCTGGATTTGCTCGTCGTCGGCGGCGTGCAGGACGCCTGCTTCCAGCAGCCGGCGCCTCGTGCGGTCGATGGGGTCCTGGCGCGCGAGCGCTTCCAGCTCCTCCGGCGGGCGCAGGCCCCCGCCGGCCACTTTCGAGGTCAGGTCGACTGCCAGGGCGTGGATCACCGTCCCGCCGCCCTGCGACCGCGCGCGTTCGGTTGCTCGACCGAATGCCGCCAGGGCCGTGTCGAAATCGCTGCCGTCGATGGACTCGCCGGCCAGCCCATAGCCCTCTGCACGGTCGACCGGCGACCCGTACGAGTGTTGGGCGACGGGCCCATCCGTGCGCGCCCGGTCCTCGATGAGAAAGATGAGAGGCAGCGAGTGAGCCCCGGCGAAATTGATGCCTTCGTGCCAGTCCCCCGACTGAATGCTGCGCTCGTCGGTGCACACCAACGTGACCTCATCGTGGCCTAAGAGTTTGGATGCGTAGGCGATGCCGGCCGCCTGGACGACATGACGGCCCGCGGTCGCCGACGTCATTACGACCCGCGCTGCCCGAGACCCGAACGCGCCCGGTGACTGCCTGCCGCCCGATGCAGGATCGCTTGCGCGTCCGAACACCGCGAGCATGACGTCGAGTGGCGACAGGCCCACCGCCAGGCACAGAGCGAGGTCGGTTGGACACGGCACGATCCAGTCGCGGCCTGGGCGCAGCGCTGCCGCCGCGGCGACTTGCACTGCTTCTAAGCCCGTACATACAAAGCTGTCCATCCCCACCCGCGCTTTGGCTACTCCCGCGCTATCGCGCGGGGGCCCCAGTGGTTGGTGGGGAGGGATCTGTTCTAAATGTTCGAGCACCCACAGGCGTCGCTCGATCGCACGCGCCATCACCATCGTGTGATACAGCGCGAGCAGCCTGTGCTCCGGAGGGCCATCATCATGAGCGCGCGCTGTCATCTGCTCAGTAGACTGCACCTTCGGGGCGCTGACACCAAGAGTCCCTTTCTGAGATTGACCTTGGGAGGTAGTTGGCATTTCGTTCTCGGCCGATGTCAAGAACGAGATGGCCGGGTTTCTACCGGCCAGGCCCTGCTGCCAGCTGAGCGAGCTGCTGGGCATCTACTTCGGGTCGCGCGCCCGCCTGATCCGGAATCAGGGGGAGCGGGCGGCCTATTTCTCGCTCCTCCGGAACGCCATCGCGCGGAAGGTGGTCCGGCTGGGCCGGTCTGTGGGCCACATGGACGCGAAGTACCAGGCGGTCAAGACCAAGAAACGCATGGCGTTCTTCATCGAGCTGGCGCTGCCACACGGTCTCGCGCCCGCTTTCACGCAGGCCGCCGCCCAGGTGGTCCCCGACGCGACCTGCGACCGCAAGGCCATGCTGCGCGGCCTGTTCCTGGGCTGCGGATCGGTCAACGCCCCCTCGTCGCGCTATCACCTCGAATTCGTCGCGCCTTCCGCTTCGTGGGCGACTGCGATCGGAGGGATGGCCGAGTCCGCGGGCGCGAAGGTTGGGGTCATGGAGCGCGGTGGCCAGCACGTGGTGTACGTCAAGGAGGGTGACGGCATCGCGCGGCTGCTCTCGTGGATGGGCGCGAGCCGAGCCATGATGGAGTTCGAAAACGTGCGAGTGGTGCGGGAGGTGAGCGGAGAGGTCAACCGGCGCCTCAACTTCGAGACGGCCAACATCGGTAAGACCATCGGTTCCGGGCTTCGTCAGGCCGCCGCGATCGAGCGGCTGGAAACGACCGGAAAGCTCGATGGGCTGCCGCCCGCGCTGCGCGAGATGGCCCAGTGGCGCAGCGCCAACCCTGAGCTCAACCTGGGCGAGCTGGCCAAACGGATGAAGCTGTCCAAGTCGGCGGTCAACCACCGCCTGCGCCGTCTCCAGGACGTGGCCGATCACACGAGCGGCGGCCGATCGCCGAACCGGGCGCGCCGCTCCGCATAACATTTACGTCGGCCCATCGGAGCCGATTGCCGATTTTTGACTATGCGCACGCATGTGAGGGGTAACGAATGACCAAGGTTGGAATCAATGGTTTCGGCCGCATCGGCCGCAACATCTACAGGGCCGCCAATGCGCTGAAGCCGTCCTTCGAGATCGTCGCCGTCAACGACATCGGCGACGCCCACACGTTCGCCCACCTCCTGAAGCACGACACCGCACTGGGCACGTTCGGCCCGTCCGTCGTGGCGCAAGGGGACGACATCGTCGTCGACGGCAAGCCGGTTAAGTTCATGAGCCACAAAGACCCAGCCGAGCTGCCGTGGAGGGACCTCGGCGTGGACATCGTCGTCGAGTCCACCGGGCTGTTCACGGACGGAGCGAAGGCTCGCGTCCATATCGACAAGGGCGGAGCCAAGAAGGTCATCATCTCTGCTCCCGCCACCAACCAGGACTTCACGGTCGTGATGGGGGTCAACCACAAGGGCTATGACCCCAAGGCGCACAACGTGATCTCCAACGCAAGCTGCACTACCAACTGCTTCGTACCGCTCGCACACGTCCTCCACCAGAACTACGGGATCGAGCGCGGAATGATGACGACGATTCACGCCTATACGTCCGACCAGAAGCTTCAGGACCTTCCCCACAAGGACCTGCGGCGTGCGCGGGCGGCGGCCGACAACATCATTCCGACATCCACCGGCGCCAACCGGGCGGTGGCGGAGGTGCTGCCGGAGCTGGCCGGTAAGTTCGCGGGCATGGCCTTCCGGGTGCCGGTTCTTGACGTGTCAGTCGTTGACCTCACTGTGCAGCTCAGCAAGACGACCACCGCTGAAGACATCAACGCGGCGTTCGACGAAGCCGCCGGCGGCGAGCTGAAGGGAATCCTGGCCGTGAGCAAGGAGCCGCTCGTCTCCTCGGACTTCAAGAGCGACCCGCACTCCTCTATCGTCGACGCGCCTTTGACGATCATGCTCGGCCCCGACTGGGCGAAGGTCGTGAGCTGGTACGACAACGAGTGGGGCTTCAGCTGCCGGATGGTCGATCTGATCAGCTACATGGCGGCGCGACTCTGAAGGCCTCGATCCTTTCTGTCGACGTCGCCGGCAAGAAAGTCCTCGTGCGCGAGGACTTCAACGTCCCCATGGCCAACGGCGCCATCACCGACACGACCCGAATCATGGGTGCGATCCCGACGTTGCGGGATCTCATGCATCGCGGAGCGAGGACGATCGTCATGTCGCACCTCGGCCGTCCGACCGGCGCCGACCCGGCGCTGTCGCTGCGGCCCATCGCGCGCGAGCTCTCAACGCATCTCTGGGGCGAGGTCCCGTTCGCGTCGGAATGCGTCGGCCCGATGGCCGAGTCTGCGGTCGGCCGGCTCCAGCCGGGCAAGGTGCTGCTGCTCGAAAACGTCAGGTTCCATCCGGAAGAAGAGAACAACGACCCAGAGTTCGCGCGCCAGCTTGCCTCGCACGGCGAGATCTACTGCAATGACGCTTTCGCGGTCTCCCACCGCGCCCATGCGTCGGTGGTCGGCGTCGCCAACTACCTACCGGCGTACGCCGGTCCGCTGATGCTGGCGGAGCTCGAAGCGCTGCACGCGGTGATCGACATCCCCAAGAGACCGCTCTTCGCGGTCATCGGCGGGGCCAAGGTCTCCACCAAGATCAACCTGTTCAACAACCTCATCAAAAAGGTCGACGCGCTGCTGATCGGCGGCGCGATGGCGAACACGTTCCTCCGCGCCCAGGGCTTTCCGACCGGGCGGAGCCTGGTCGAGGAGGAGTCCGTCGAGGCCGCCAACGAGATCTGGAAGATCTTCGGCAACCGCCTGGTCCTCCCGGTCGACCTCGTGTGCGCCCAACAGGTCCAGCCGGGGCAGGAGCTACGTCTCTTCCCCGCCAACGCCGTCGAGCCCGGGTGGATTGCCCTCGACATCGGCCCGCAGTCGGTCGCCCTGTTCGCGGAGCGGCTCCGCGGCGCCGGCACCATCGTCTGGAACGGGCCGATGGGGGTCTTCGAGATCCCGGAGTTCGGACCCGGAACACGGGGTGTGGGGGAGGCGATCGCGAGTTCGGGCGCTTACACTCTCGTCGGTGGCGGCGACACCGCCGCGGCGATCGACGCGCTCGGGCTGACCGGCCGCTTCTCATGGGTATCGACTGGCGGCGGAGCCACGCTCGAGTACCTCGAGGGGCGGGAACTGCCTGGAGTTGCGATTCTTAAGGAGGCCTGAGAGCTAGATTGCCGGCTCGTGTGAGCCCCAAAGCTCTGCTCGCCGCCAACTGGAAGATGAATCCGGTCAATGCGGGCGACGCCCTCGACCTCGTGAAGGGTGTGATGCCCGCGGCCACCAGCCACCCGGAGCTCGTCGAAGTGGCGATCTTTCCCCCCTACCCGTGGCTGCTCGGGATCGCCGAGGTCATCGAGGGCACGACCGTCAAGCTCGGCGCCCAGGACTGCTTCTGGGAGATGTCGGGCGCCTACACGGGTGAGGTTTCGCCGGCGATGCTCAAGGGCTGGTGCCAGTGGGTCATCATCGGCCACTCCGAGCGCCGCGCGTACCTGGGCGAGACCGACGACATGGTCGCGCGCAAGACCGCGGCGGCGCTGGCGAACGAGCTGAGCGTGATCATGTGTGTGGGCGAGCTCGATGAGCACTACGAGGCCGGCAAGACTGCCGAGGTGGTCACCGCCCAGGTCAGGGCCGGCCTTGCCCTTTGTTCCGCGGACGACTCTGCCCGCCTCGTGATCGCCTACGAGCCGGTGTGGGCCATCGGCTCAGGCAAAAGCGCCGATCCCGAGCACGCTTACACGACGATGCGGTCGATCCGTCGCATCGTCGGTGAGCTGATCGGCGCAGGCGCGGCCAAGAAGGTACGCGTGCTCTATGGAGGCAGTGTCAACGCCGGCAACGTGGAGTCATATGTCGAGCTGCCTCTGTGCGACGGCTGCCTGGTCGGCGGAGCCAGCCTCAACGCCGAGGAGTTCGCCAAGATCGTCGATGTGACCGCGGCGGTGTACCACCATCGCTAGGCAAGTAGGAATTCTGGTCTTGCTCCGGCACGGCCAGAGCACGTGGAACCTCGAGAACCTCTTCACCGGCTGGCACGACGTGCCCCTCAGCGATCTGGGGGTGACCGAGGCGAAAGAGGCTGGGAGATTGATGCAGGCGGCCGGCCTCGCACCCGCCGTCGTCCATACCTCGGTCCTCGTGCGCGCGATCCAGACCGCGGACCTCGCGCTGGCCGAGATGAAACGCACGTGGATCCCGGTGCGGCGCAGCTGGCGGCTCAACGAGCGGCATTACGGCGCCCTGCAGGGCTTGAACAAGCAGCAAACCGCCGAGCGGTTTGGCGAAGACAAGGTGAAGGTCTGGAGGCGCAGCTATGACGTCCGGCCCCCCGCACTGGAGACCAAGGACGAGCGTCATCCGTCGCACGATCCGCGATATGCCGGCCTGCCTCCGGAGCTCCTCCCCGATACGGAATGCCTGAAGGACGTGGTCGAGCGGATGCTCCCGTACTGGTACGACAGCATCGCGCTCGACCTCGGTCGCGAGCCGTGTGTCTTGGTATCGGCCCACGGCAACAGCCTGCGGGCGCTCGTCAAGCACCTCGATGGGCTGACCGAACAGCAGGTGGTGGACCTGGACATTCCGACGGGCGTGCCGAGGGTCTACGAGCTCAATCACGACTTCACGCCGCGGTCGAGCACGTACCTCGGCGACCCCAAGGAGATCGAGCGCCGCGCGGCCGCCGTCCGCAACCAGGCGAAATCCCAAGCTCGTTAGACTGGTTTCACAATCAAGATCGCAGCCTGCACATAAGGGAGAGAACCCGCCATGGCCTATGAGCTTCCGCCGCTTCCATACGCGTTCGACGCGCTCGAGCCGCACATCGACGCGAAGACCATGGAAATCCACCACGACAAACACCACGCCGCTTACGTCAACAACGCCAACGGCGCCCTGGAGAAACACCCCGAGCTGGCCAAGAAGTCGGTTGAAGATCTGCTGCGCGGGATCAGCTCGGTGCCAGAGGACGTGCGCACGGTGCTGCGCAACAACGCCGGTGGGCATTCGAATCACTCCATCTTCTGGACGATCATGGGCCCTCATGGCGGTGGCGCTCCCTCAGGACGACTCGGCGACGCGATCAAGAGCACCTTTGGCAGCTACGACACGCTCAAGGAGCAGCTGCAGAAGGCGGGCGTGGGCCAGTTCGGGAGCGGCTGGGCCTGGCTGCTGGCGGACTCGGGCGGCAAGCTCTCGGTCAAGTCCTACCCGAATCAGGACAGCCCTTACATGGAGAACCTGACGCCCGTCCTCGGTGTGGACGTCTGGGAGCACGCTTACTACCTGAAGTACCAGAACAAGCGCGCGGACTACGTCGCCGCTTGGTTCAACACCCTCAACTGGAAAGCCATCGAGGCGCGCTACCACTAGGCCGATGGCACAGGTCAAGAACGCGCTCATCATCATCGAGGTCGTCCTGGCCGTCCTTTTGATGGCCGGGGTCTTGATCCAGACGCCGAAGGCGACCGGCCTTGGCGGCACCATCGGCGGTGGCGGCGACGGGCTGGGCGGTGGGTACCGCACCCGCCGCGGGCTGGAGCGGCAGGTGTACTGGACCACGTGGGTGCTTACTGTCGCGTTCCTGCTGTGCTCGCTGGGCAACATCTGGGTGACGACTCATCCGAAGTAGGTCGTTCCGCCGCGACCTGGTCGCGGGAATCGTGCTGGTGGCGCTGGTGGCGTGCCAGCCCGTGGCGACCGTGCCCAAGCCGGCCCGTGGTGGCACGGCGGTGGAGGCTCTGGTCGGCAACGCCGGCGTGTTGAACCCGCTGTTCGAGGCCGACGACAGCGCCCGCGACGTCGACAGCGTGATCTACCAGGGCCTCACCACCGTGAAGGACGACCAGAACGTGACCGGCCTGCTCGCGACCGATTGGCTGATCTCCAATGACCACCTGACCTACACCTTCAACGTGCGCACCGGCGTGAAGTGGGCAGACGGGCAGCCGTTCACACGCGATGACGTGCTGTTCACGTTCCACGTCCTCCAGGACCTCGAGTACACACTTCCCGGGGCGGTGGACTGGCGGCAGGTGGGGGTGGCCGCGGGCGGCCCGAATCAGGTCGTGTTCAGCTTGAAGGCTCCGAGCGCGGGCTTTCCGCTGGCGCTCCGCATCGGCATCATCGCCAAGCACCTGTTCGACGGGATGGCCCCGGCCCAGATCATCGCGAGTCAGTTCAGCGGCATCCGCGCGCTGGGCACTGGTCCATTCAAAGTCGCGGGCATCAACTCGCTCGCCATCACGCTGGATCGCAACCCGTTTGCGGACCCGCAGCCATACCTCGACCACCTGATCCTCCGCACCTACCCGGTTTCCGACCCCCAGATGGCGATCCGCGCTGTGCTGCAGGGGGCTGCCGATCTCGTCGGCGGCCTCGAGCCGCAGGAGGTGCTCGCGCTCCAGGGCCGCACCGACGTGAACGTGCAGGACGTGCGGACATTCACCAACGCCTTCGTGGCGTTCAATCCCGAGGGCACGAGCAAGGTGTTCTTCGGTGACGTGAAGGTCCGGCTCGCGCTGACCCAGGCAATCG
>CATPBF010000066.1 GCA_955652585.1 Candidatus Dormiibacterota bacterium
GCCCGACCCCGATCAAGAGGGCCGAGCTCTGGCCCGAAGGTGCGTTGACAGCGAACCCGGTGAGCGTGGTGCTCGAGCTCGTGGTGGCGGTGAGGGTCTGGGCCTGGGTCAAAGACAGCGTCCAGACCGCAGTCTTCCGATCCTGCGTGAACAGCGCATCCGGTGCTGACGCGATCTCGTGCGGAACTGTCAGTGAGAACGTGATCCTGATGATCGAGGACAGCTGGTCAGCGCCAATCGATGCCTGCCCAGGAGATGGGGACGCGGGTGGTTGCGCCTGGGTCTTGAAGGTGTAGGTATCGCTCTGTCCGGATGTAGTGTGAGTGGCGGAGACGAACAGCCCTCCGGTATTGCCCACGTCGATGGTGGAACCGGCTCCCGACGCAGCGTTCGGGTTGAGCTTGGTGGGCTCGGTCATGAACGCGAACGCGTCTTTTTCCGTCTTGAAGGGGATCGTCAGCAGGACCCCAGTCTGGTCGCCTTCGCTGACCTTGACGATCTTGGCTCCGGGGTATTTTGCCGCCGCTTCGGCGTTGGCCTTGGCGATGTCGGCATCGCTGAATCCGGACACCGACAGACCCTGACCCCCCGCCAGGAGCGACGTGGGGAGGAGAAACTTCAGGCCGACCCCGACCGTGCCGTCGGCATTGAAGGTGGCGCCGACGTCGTAGCCACAGCCGGCGGCCGCGATCAGCATGGCCCCGATCAGCAAAGCCCTGGCGACAGTTCTAGACACGGGCTCAGGTGTAGCACGAACTTCAGGAATTGCAGCCGAGTTATGGTCGTTGACCCGATCTCGTGGTGAAGTTCGGCTAGTGGACGGAAGGCTTTGGCTCCTGAACCACCAGGCGGTAACCCTTGCCCTTCTCGTTCACGACCTCGCACACACCGTTGAAGGGCAAGAGCTTTTGGCGAACACGTGTCACATAGGTGCGGAACTGTTCGATCGAAGCGTCCGGGCCCCATGCCGGCAGAGCCACCTCCTCGGCGGCAAAGAACTGATTTGGATTGGTCAGGAAGAAAGACAGAAGCTGCCACTCGCGCTTGGTCAGCGAGGCGCTCGCCTCGCCGTTATGGACGGTTCGCTGCTTGGCGTCGAAGATGAGGCCCCCCAACTCGATTTTGGTTGCGATTGAAACTACCGAGGCGAGGTCAGGTCCGCGCAGCGACGACTTGATCGCACCGATCAGGGCATCCGGGACGAAAGGTTTCGGCAGGACCTGGCCTGCACCTGCCTCAAAGGTCTCGAGTGTGTTGCCGGCTTCGCTCGACGACTCGTCCATCAAGATGAAAGCGCATCGAGCAACGGTCCGAAGGTCGCCCAACTGCTTGGGAGTGACGCGCGAGTCTGCGCTCATACCAAGGATGACCAGGTCGAACTTCCTCGGCCTTTCGAGCTGACGCCTGGCGGCATCGAAGTCGGCGACGCTCTCGAACTCGCCTCCCGCCAGCTCCGCCACGTGCGAGATGACTGAACGGTAACCGGCATTGGCGTCGACGACCAGGATGCGGGGCAGCTTAGCTCGCAGCCGAGATCGAGATTGGGTTTTGCTCTTTCCGATGGCGCCCTTCCTCTGCCGGCTGACGGCCGGCGCTGCAATTATTGCCGTTGTGGCCGCAGATCGCTATTTGTTTCCGCGGAACTCAAGCGAGTAGCCGCGCCCGGGCCGGTTGACGACATCACAGGGGATCTTCAGCGCCGCGATGACCTTGCGCACGCGCCGCACGTAATTGCGGACCTCTTCTGGGAAGAGGTTAGGCTCGGCCCAGGCTTCGCCGAGGATCTCCGCGACAGTAAAGAACCGGTATGGATGGTCGAGCAGGAACTTGAGGAGCTGAAACTCTCGGACGGTGAGGGCGGCCTCTCTGCCCTGGTAGCGGATCATGCGACCTTCGGGATCCAGCCACAGGCCGCCAAGCTCGCGCAAGCGTTGGTTCCAGAGCTGCAGCCGTTTCTGATAGCCCTCCATCTGGCCCGCGATCAACTGGAAGTCGTGGTCCGCTGCCCTCCGCGCGACCGGTTGCAGCTTGGCCAGGTCAAGCCGGATCCGATCGAGGACTCCCCGCTTGAATTCGAGCAGGTCGCCGTAGATGCTCATCCAATGGCGAGCATCTTCCCAATCGGTGGTTTCAATATGCTCACCCTCGAGCGGCGTCGAAGCATCGTCGGTCAACGGCGGCGCACGTCGAGGAAATGTGTCATCCAGATGAGCCGCTGTCTGCAAAATTCCGGTCTTTGGCCGCATTACAAATTTTGCGCAGCGGTTCCTGAAGGACAGCTGCCGTACGGCATCGGCCGCCAAGTCCGGCTGGGCGCTATGTGCCCGGGCCGTATACGGACTTGACCCGCACGGGCTGGGGCTGGGTCCATCCTTGGAGCAGCCCCTCATCCAGGTCGTAGACCTCGACGCCGAGCGGCCTGCAGTTCGCGACCGGGTCCGACTGGTCAGAGCCCCAACCCCATTCGGAGAGGTCACCGCTGGGGCAGGTCGAGATCGCGCACAGCAGGTCGATCTCAGCGAAGAACTCGAAGAAGTCGCCCTTCTTGGCCGGGCTGGGCTCCATGAAGTAGATCTCGTGAACAGGGTCGAGGCCGGTGACCTGGAACACGTTCAGGACGTCGTGCACGTCCAGCTCGGTCAGATGGTATGGGGCGATCGCCCGCGACAGGTTGGTGTGGCAGGTGACGTCGTAATCGCGGTCGTCGAGCAGCTTGTAGAGGTAGGGGTCACAGCGACTGCCGAGCAAGTCATGGCACCGGCCGCCGTTCGCGGTCGGTTCGGTGGGCAGGGTGTCGTTGGTGATCGTGACCATCGGTCGCAAGTAAGGGAGGCAGGACCACAGCCGGTCGAAGGTCGTTACGTGGGCGCCTTGCAACTGGCGCGTGCGTGCGGCCCAAAACCGCTCGCGTGGGTTCTGCAGGTTCCAGAGGTTGAGGTCGCAGACCTGCGGCCCCTCGACGGCGACGATGCGAACGACGCTGCCGGCATGCACGGGCCATGCATATCCGCTTCGGATCGGCACTATGTGGTCGTGCACGAGGCGCCTGCGATCTGCCGCACCCGCGATGCGTCTGTAGAGGTCACGGTCGAAATCGAGCCTTCCGGGCGTATCAGGGTCGCGATACAACCTCATCGCTGGGCCATCATTTTGCCCGACCCGGCTCAGGGGCGGGACGTCAGCGTCATGCCTTCGACGGGGATCTCCGTTTTCCTGCCGTCGATCAAATCGGCCACGATGCGGCTGGTGCCGCACGCCATGGTGAAGCCCATGTGCCCGTGGCCGCTGTTGATGTAGAGATTGTCGTACCCGGCGGTCCCCAGGATGGGTGGTCCGTCCGGAGTCATCGGCCGGTTGCACGCCCGATAGGTGCCGCGGTCGTAGTGGGCGGCCTGCGGCATCAGACTGTCGGCCAACTTCCGGATGATGCGGAAGTCACGATCGCGGTACGTGGTTTCGTACCCGGTGAATTCGGCGCTCGAGGTCATCCGCAGCTGGTCGCCCATGCGGCACCAGGCCACGAGCAGCTCCTCGTCCACGGCGCCGACGCGGGGCACAGCACCGCCACCGTCCTTCACCGGGAACGTCGCGCTGTAGCCCTTGGCCGGCGCAATCGGAAGCTTGACGCCGACCGTCCCCGCGATTTGCGGGCTGTGCACCCCCGCGCTGAGCACGAAGACGTCGCCGCCGATTGTTTCGCCGGTCTCAGTCTCGAGCGCCTCGATGCGGCCGCCCTTCGCGATCAACCTCTTGACGCCCGTCCCCAGCACGAACTCCGAACCCATCCGCTCGCAGACCGCCTGCAAGCCGCGGGTGAACTTCACGCTGTCGCCGCTGGAATCGGTCGGGCCGTAGATCGCGCCGGCCAGCTTGTGTTTAACGGGTGCGAGGGCGGGCTCGATCCGGGCCACGCCGTCGGGGTCGAGGATCTCTTGTGGCTGGCCATGATCGCGTATCAGTTTCCACTTCGCCACGCCGGCTTCGAACCGCTTCGGATCGCGGTACAGGTAGAGCAGACCCGCGTGGATGTCGTCGTAGTCGATCTTCTCGGTCTCAGCAATCTCGTTCAGCTTGCGCTGGCTGTACTGGGCGAGGCGCAGCTTGACAAGCGTGTTCTTCCTCGCTCGGTCGGCGTTGCACTCGCGGAGGAACTTGATCCCCCAGGCCGCCATCGCCGGGGCCTTGAAAGGGTTGATACGGAGGGCAGTGTCCTCGACGGTGAGTGATCTGAGCAGCTCTATGGGCGCCGTCGGCGACGCCCACCCGAACGAGTGGGTCGGGGCGATCAGGCCGGCGTTGCCGGCGCTTGCCACAGTGGCAACTTCAGACTCGCGCTCGACCACAGTGACCTGATGCCCGCTTTTGGCCAGGTAGTAAGCCGTGGTCACACCGACGACACCGGCTCCGATGACGACAGCTTTCATAGAACTAACATCACTACGGCCACACATTAAGTAAGGAAGAGGGACGGATGCCGGACTTCACTCAGTCCCCAAGGAATCTAGACCCGCCCACCGTGGTCGACCACATCTTGCTGCCGGTGGCCGACCTCGAAGAAGGCGCGCGCACACTGCGCGAGCGACACGGCCTGCAGGCGATTCCCGGCGGACGCCATCCGAAGGTCGGCACGGCCAACATGATCGTGCCCCTCGGGCGCCAGTATCTGGAGCTGATCGCGATCGCCGACCCGCAGGAGGCGGCGGCGAGTCGCCTCGGCAGGCGCATCATCCCGGCGCTGGATGACGGCCGGATGTTCGTCGCCTGGGCGCTGAGGACGCGCAATCTGGACGCAATGCGGGGCAAGCTGCTCGCGGCAGGCTGGAACCTGGCGCCCATCGTCGAGGGCTCGCGCCGCCGTCCGGACGGACAGGTCCTGCACTGGCGGACGCAGGACGTAGAAGCCGGCGCCGAGCCGATCGCCCTCCCGTTTGTGATCGAGTGGGACGTGCCCGACGGTCTTCACCCAGGTGAGGCCGCGGCTCCGCACCCGAGTGGAGCAACCGCCCTGCGTCGCGTGGTGGTCGGCGCGCGCGATCCGGCACATGTTCACGACCAGCTGCGATTGCTGCTGGGCGATTCCGATCTTTACGAGGTACGCGCGGCCGCCTCGGACGGCATCGAGGAGCTCGTGCTCGATTCTCCGCACGGAGAGCTGGTCGTCCGCGCGCCGGACGTCCACTAACTCTGGCTGCGCTTGGCCCCTAAGGACGATATGTGAGGAGGATGCGTTGGCTGTACAGACAAAGGTGAAGCTCCTGACCGACCGTGATGTCCCCTTCGACGAGCTCGTCCCCGGCCTCGAGCTGGCTCGGGCGATCACGAGTGCCGGCTCGACGCAGCTGGGCGGGGGCTACATGCGGTTCGTGCAGGATGCCGAACTTGCCGATTGGACGCTCACCTACGACGAGGTGCTCTTCGTCCAGACTGGCGAGCTGACGGTGATGAACGACGGCAAGAGTACCGTGGCGCGGTCTGGCGAGGCGATCCTCATTCCGAAAGGTGCCAAGGTCACGTACAGGGGTCGGGCCGGCACGGTGAGCTTCTTCGTCCTGTGGCCCTTCGACTGGAACAAGAAGGTTGACAGGCCAACGAAGGGTGCCGATACTGGCCGTGCCTGACGATGGAGTAGGTCGTCTGCCGTCGGCGCACTCTCGCCCCGGGGCGCCGGGAAGAGGGCGGCAGGCAAGGCTTGCGGGCGGATCGGCGTCGGCTGGTCCGCGGCAAGGCTTGGGAAGGTACCGGTGGGAGGGGCACAGCCGATGATCAACCGGCGATACCTGATCGTTAGCCTTGCCTCATGCGGCGCGCTGCTGCTGGCCGCATGTGGGACGTCAAGCAACAACAGCCCGAGCTCCCCGATCAATGTCGGGATCACAGGGCCCTTCTCGGGACCGTATGCGGACCCTGGGAGTGCCATCAGAAACGCGGGGCAGCTCGCCATCGACGACATCAACGCGGCCGGCGGCATCAACGGCCGCAAGCTGCAGGCGCTGCCTGAGGACGACGCTTGCGACGCCCAAACCGGCGTCCAGGCGGCTCAGAAGTTGCTCAACGAGAGCATCGTCGCGATCGTCGGCGGCTACTGCTCGGGAGCATCGATCCCAGAGAGCGACACCCTGCATCGCAACGGCGACCTCCCGTTCATCACCGCGGCATCCAGCAACCCGAAGTTCACCGAGCAGGGCTACGACAACGTGTTCCGCATGGTCAGCCGCGACGACGCAGAAGCGCCCGCGGACGTGAGCTTCATGAAGGACTGGCTCAAGGCCAGCAAGATCGCGATCATGCACGACAACACCACGTACGCCAAAGGCGTGGCCGACTCGGCCAAGCAGGCGGCCCAGTCCACTGGCATGACGGTGACGTACTTCGACGCGATCACGCCGGGCCAGAAGGACTACACCGCGGCCCTCGAGAAGGTCGCCACCACCTCTCCGGACGTCCTCTTCTACACGGGCTACTACCCGGAGTTCGGGTTGCTCGCCAAGGAGTACGTCGCTTTAAACCCGCCCTACAAGTTGGACGGTGACTCCGCCACAGTCGATCCAAGCGTGATCAAGGTTGCCGGCACCGCGCTCAACAACGCAGGCATCACCTTCACGACCCTGCCGACGAGTGAGTTCATCCACAACGCCCAGAACGACGCCTTTACCAAGGAGTATCAGAAGAAGTACGGGACCTTGCCCGGCGACTACTCGTCGTACGAATACGACGGGATGATGGCCCTCGCCCAGGCGCTGAGGAACAACGGCGGCAAGACCGACGCCAAGTCTCTCAATGCCGCCCTTCATGCCGTCAGCATCACCGCCGGCACCACCGGCCCTATAGCCTTCGACACCAAGGGTGACCGGCCGACGCCTACATTCCTGGCCGTTCACGCCACGGGTAACCCCCCGGTGTTCGTCCCGGTGGCGATCCGGCTCGGTGGCATCTGGAAGGCTTCGACTTAATCGAGATCTGACGCGAGCGGTGAGGGGCGCTTTCGGGCGCCCCTCTTTTTGTTTTGCCGGCTAGCCTGAGGCGACGGCTTCGAAGCCGCCCAGGTACGCCTTCTGGACCCTTTCGTCTTTGGCCAGGGTCGCGGCGTCCCCCTGCAGCACGACGCTGCCAGTCTCGATGACGCATGCGCGGTCGGCGATGGCCAGCGCCTGGCGGGCGTTCTGCTCCACGAGCAGAACGGCCGTGCCTCGGTTCGCCACCTCGCGAACGGTCTTCAGCACGCTTCGAGAAAGAATCGGAGAAAGGCCGAGGGAGGGCTCGTCCAGCATGAGCACCTTCGGCTCCGACATCAAGGCTCGGCCGATGGCCAGCATCTGCTGCTCGCCTCCCGAGAGCGTTCCCGCCAGTTGCGCTCGCCTCTCGGCCAGCCTCGGAAAGAGCTTGAACACCGAAGCCTTGCGCGTCCGTACCAGCTCCCGACTGGACCGGATGATGTAGCCGCCGAGATTGAGGTTCTCCTCGACGGTGAGGACGTTGAAGATGCGCCGGCCTTCCGGCACCTGGCTCAGACCCATGCCCACGATGACGTGCGCTTCCAGGCCGACGATGCTCCGGCCGGCGAACGTGACCGTGCCGGACCGAGGACGGAGCAGGCCGGAGATGGTTCTGAGCGTGGTGGTCTTGCCCGCCCCGTTGCCGCCCAGGATCGCCATGATCTGGCCCGGCTCGGCATCGAGCGAGATGCCCTTGAGGGCCTCGATGTTGCCGTAGAACACGTGGAGGTCGCGGACCTCGAGCAGCGCCACGACTAAGCGCCTTTAGCCTCCGCCAGGGCCAGCTCATCCTCTTCACGCCCCAGGTAAGCCTCGATGACACGCGGGTCCTGCTGGATGTCGGCCGGCTGCCCCATCGCGATGAGGCGCCCCTGGTCGAGAACGGCGATTCGATCGGACACCCTCATGACGAATGACATGTCGTGGTCGATCAAAACCACCGTGATGCCCAGGTCATGGATCTTGCGGATGGTGCCGACCAGCGCGGCCTTCTCGGTCGGATTCATCCCGGCGGCAGGCTCGTCGAACAGCACGAGCTGTGGATGGGACGCCAGCGCGCGGGCTATTTCCACGCGGCGTTGGTCCGCGTACGACAGCTCCGACGCCAGCCGGCCGGCGGCATGCTCCATGCCCACGAAACTCAGCCACCGGCGCGACTCTTGCAGGGTCTGCACCTCCACTCTTCTTTCCCCTGGGGTGTGCAGCATCGCCTGCCAGGTCATGGCGCGATGTCGCGGGTACAGTCCCGCCATGACGTTCTCGAAGACCGCCATCAGCTTGAAAAGCCGGATGCCCTGGAAAGTCCGGCCGATGCCTCGCGAAACGATGACGTGTGGGCGCAGGCCGACCACCGAGCGACCGTTGAACTCAATCGTTCCTCGCCTCGGCTTCTTGACTCCGGTGATGCAGTTGAAGACGGTCGTCTTGCCGGCCCCATTGGGTCCGATGATGCTGAAGACCTCTCCTCGAAGCACCTCGAAAGACACACCGTCAACCGCGCGCAGGCCGCCGAACAGCTGGACCAGGTCCTCGACCTTAAGCAGCACCTCGCCAACGCCGGTGTCCCGGTGTCCATCGGCCGACTGCTTGCGGCCCCCCGCTGCCACCTGGAGCTGATGCTCGCGCAGGATCTCCTCCGACACGTCGCGGGCCTCGTCGTCCTTGAGGCCGTAAAAAGGTTTGGGCTTGCGTCGGACTCGCGGCCATAAGCCTTGCGGCCGGAGCAGCATCATGCCGATCAAAAGGATCGCGAAGATGAGAATCCGGTAGGTCGCGAACTGGCGCAGCACCTCAGGCAATGCCACCACCACCAGGGCGCCGAGCAGCACGCCTGGTAGGCTGCCGGTGCCGCCGAGGACGACCACTATCAAGATCAGCACGGACAGCTGGAAGGTGAAGCTGGTGGGGTCGATCGTCCCGATACGGGTTGCGAAAAACGCCCCGGCGAGCCCCGCCCACATGCCGCCCATCACGTAAGCGAGAAGCTTGAGCCGCAGCGTCGGCACTCCGACCGCCTCAGCGGCAAACTCGTCCTCCCGCATCGCCACCCACCCGCGTCCGAGCCTCGAATGATCAAGGTTTTGAGCAAAGATCATCGCGATTGCGAGCAGGCACAAGGAGACGACCAGGAAGGCGGCCTGCGTATTGAACTCATACCCGAAGGCGGTGGGCCAGGGAATGTTCCAGACCCCGTTCGGCCCGCCCGCGTAATCCCAGTTGGTGATCGCGATGCGGGTCATCTCGCCGAAGCCCAGCGTCACGATGGCCAGGTAGTCGCTGCGCAACCTGAGCGTGGGGTAGCCGAGGATCGCACCCGCGGTGCCGGTGAAGAGCACGGCCAGCGGCAGGGTGGCAAAGAAGTTCCAGTGCGCCTGCGTCATCAGGAGCGCGCTTGTATACGCGCCGATCGCGAAGAAAGCCGCATAGCCGAGGTCGAGAAGGCCCGCGAAGCCGACCACGATGTTGAGGCCGAGCCCCAGCATCGCGTAGGTGGCCACGCTGACGGCGACCGCCGTGACGTAGTTGTCGCCGTTGAGCAGCACCACGGCGCCAACGACCGCCAGAAACACGATCACCCGCACCCAGAAGGGGAACCGGGTCAGCTGCTCGCGCGACGACGCGAGCGCCCGTCCGAGGCGGCGGTCCGCAAGTTGGCTGATCACATCCGCTCGGCCACGCGCTCTCCGAACAGCCCGGTGGGCTTGACGACCAGGACCCCGATCAGGACCGCGAACACGATGACGTCCTCCCACTTCCCTGATACGTAGCCCGTGGTGTAAGCCTCCAGGAGTCCGATCAAGAACCCTCCGGCCATGGCGCCGGGAATATTGCCGATGCCGCCCAGGACGGCGGCCGTGAAGGCACGCAACCCGAGCAGGAAGCCGAAGGTGAACTGGATCTGGATGTAGTAGATCCCGAGCATGACGCCCGAAGCTGCAGCCAGCATCGCCCCCAACACGAAAGCCACGCGGATGATCGCGTCGACGTTGATACCCATCAGGCGAGCCGCATCATGGTCTTGCGCCAGAGCCCGCATGGCGGTGCCGATCGTCGTGCCCTGAACGAACAGAACCAGGCCGCCCATCAGGAGCAGGCTGACCGCGACCAAAGCCGTCTGAACGTAGGTCACGTGCACCGGCCCGAGGTAAAAACCGGTCGTTGGCAGCAGGTTGGGGGGGTAGGCGTTGATGCTCGGTCCGTATACCAGGAGGACAGTGTTCTGCAGGAGCAAGGACATGCCGAGGGCGGTGATCAAGATCGCCAGGAGCGAGCGGCGCAGCAGCGGCTTGTAAGCGAACTGAAGGATGCCCAGGTTGATCACGGCGGTCCCGAGCATCGGAATGACGAAGGCCGCTACGACCGCCAGATAAATCGGAAGGTGTTCGAAACCGAGCGAGACCAGGAGGGTCCAGCCCAGGAACGCCCCGACCATCGAGAGATCTCCTTGGGCGAAGTTGATCAGGCGGATGATCCCGTAGACGATCGTGTAGCCCAGCGCGACCAGGGCATAGAAGGAACCGACCGTGAGCCCGGTCACCGTGTACTCGAGGAAAGCGTGCATGTCCCTTAATCCCTTCGTCGACCAGACGACCGGGTACCCCTCCTTCCCTGGGTGCCAGTTATCGTAAAGGCGGAAGCTGGGTCACGGACTGGGAAATCGGCGACGCAAGCGCGAGCAAGGAGGGGGCGAGACGGAGCGGCTCGACGTGGTGGTGTTAGGCGGCGGAGTCGCGGGCCTGACCGCGGCTTACCGGCTCCGCGACCTCGAGCTGGAGGTGATCGACTCCGCCGACCACATCGGGGGACGCACGCGCTCGCACCAGCAGCCGGACGGCATCTGGCTCAACACCGGCGCCCAGTACGTATCCACCGATCGCGTCAAAGTCGTGGAGCTCGCCGACGCCGTCGGTGCCAAGCTCCTCACGGACCACAACCTTGAAAAGTATTGGCGCGGGCTCTACCCCAAGCACCCCGACACCCTTACCGAGATCGAGTCATGCATAGAACGGATCACCGAGGAACAGGGACACCGTCGTTCGCCAACTCTTCCTGAGCTCGACGACCAGCCTTTCGACCAGTGGCTCGGCGATGTCTCGCCGGACACACACCGCTTCTTTGACCGATGGTGCCAGGTCATGAACTCGGGCTCCTCCGTCGAGATCTCGCTCTACGGAGCGCTCTGGCTCTGGGGAGACCAGAGGAGCACACCGTGGACAGACCGGCCGGTGCCGCGCCACGATCGAGGTGATTGTGTCTTCGAGGGAGGCACGAACGAATTCACCAAGGCGCTGGCCCGCGCGATCGGTGGCCGCGTGTCCCTGCGTTCTCGTGTCGTCTCGGTTCGTGGAGCCGATGAGGGGTACTTGATCGAAGTCGACGATGATCGCGGTCGGCGCACCGTGTGGGGTCGACGCGTGGTCTCGGCTCTGCCGGCCCCTGTGGCGGCGGCGGTCATCGACGACCTCCCGGATTGGAAGCGGCTGGCGCTCGGCGCAGTCCGCTACGGCCGCTTCCTTACGACCAACACCGTCGTCAGCCCGAAAGGGGCGCTGCCGAACCACTACCCGCTTACGGCCTCACGATCAGATGTCGTCTACAGCCTCGACGCCTTTGTGTTCAGGACTCCCGGCGACTTCGATGAGCTTGGCGGCTGCTTCCACAGCATTGCCGGCGACCCCACCGCGCGTGTGGTCTGGGACGACCCGGACCACACGATCAAGACCGGGACCCTGCTCGAACTGTTCCACCTCCACCCGGAGTATCGCGAGCGGGTCGTGCGCGTCGAGGTTCAACGCTGGCCGCTGGGCATGCCCCTGTACAGCGTCGGCCGGATGAAGACCTACAACTTGCTCGCCGAGCCGGTGGGAGGCATCCATTTCTGTGGCGATTACAGTTGGGCCTCGAACATGGAGGGCGCCGCGTTGAGCGGTGAGCGCGCAGCAGCCGGGGTGGAGCTGGGGTGAGCAAGAATAGCGCCGTGCAGAAGCGCCACTCGGTGCTGGCTCCAGACGGGACTCGCGTACCCGGCGTGAAGTCCCGGATGGAGGAGGAGTTCCTGCTCGAAGCGCTGCGCTGGATGATGAAGTCCCGCCTCTACGACAACCGGGTGATCGCCCTGCAGCGCCAGGGCCAGTTCGGGGTCTTCTCCCCCGGAATGGGCCAGGAGGCATCGATCATCGGCTCCGCCATGGGAGTGGATCCCGCTCGAGACTGGATGGTGCCGCAGTATCGCGAGCTGATGGCCACCGTGCATCACGGTCTTCCGCTCGAGGTCATCTCGGCTCAATACCTCGGCAAGATCGGCCCCGCTCGGATCCCGGAAGGCGTCAAAGTCTTGCCCACCCAGGTCTCCATCGCGGCTCAGCTGCCGCACGCGACCGGCCTCGCTTGGGGGTTGCGCCTCCGCGGTGAAGATGCCGTGGTGATCGCATACATCGGGGAGGGGGGCTCGTCCGAAGGCGACTTCCATGAAGCCCTGAACCTGGCCGGCGTGACCAACGCGCCCGTGATCTTCTTCATGCAGAACAACC
>CATPBF010000067.1 GCA_955652585.1 Candidatus Dormiibacterota bacterium
CACGCGGCCGACCCCAAGGGTTACGCCGCCGAGCAGGCCGAGCAAGTCGAAAACCGCAGCCTGCACATGAGCATGTGGGAGGACGGCTCCTACATTCTCAACGGGTACCTCGACGCGGTCGGTGGAGCGGCCGTGCGCACGGCGCTCGAGCCGCTGGCTCGCAAATCCGGCGAGGATGACACCCGCGAGCTGGATCGCCGGCTGGCGGATGCCCTGGTCGAGTTGGCAGAGGGTGCGATGCCGAGGGCGCAGATCCAGGTCACGAGCTCGGTGGAAACCCTTCTGGGCTTGGCCGGCGCACCGGCGGCCGAGATGGACTTCGCGCTCCCGATCTCGGCCAAGACGGTGGAACGATTTGCCTGCGACAGCGGCGTGACCCGCGTCCTGCTGGGATCGGAACGACTGTGATCGACGTCGGGCGCTCCAAGCGAACCGTATCCGGGCCTGCGCGAAGAGCGCTCAACGCCCGCGACGGCACCTGTAGATGGCCGGGTTGCGACCGGCCCGCGAAATGGAGCGCGGCGCACCACGTGGTGCACTGGATCCATGGCGGATCGACCGATCTCTCCAACCTCATCCTGCTCTGTCATCGGCATCACTGGATGGTTCACGAAGGGAGATGGCAGATAGTGCGCAGCGATGACGGCCGCATGCTGACCATTCCGCCGATCACTGAATTCCAGCGACTAGCGCGAGGACCCGACTAGTCGATTATTCGCCCGGCAGCGACGGACCTCGTTGGACTCGAGCACCTGCTTGCACGCAATCGGTCGTAGTCGTCGCGAGGGTTATGGCTCAGGTCAGCTCTGCCAACCGAGATTTCGCGATCAGCAGCCACCAAAGGCGATCGGGCCCTACCGACTTCAGGGCCGGCGGCTGATCATCGATTTGAGCGTGATACCAAACACCACCAGGCACACGACAACGCCTACGGCGTACGCCACTCCGAACATCCAGAGATCGACCCGATCGCGAAGATGAGGCGCGGCCAACGTTGCGATGAGACCCCAGGCGAAAACGCAAAGCAGCGCTCCAAAGAGGCCAAGCCCGACCAGCTGCCTTCGTAAAACCTTGTCCCGCCGCACGATCTGACTATAAGTTCGACTCAGCTTCCGTCTAGGTGATGGCGGGGCGGGCCCAGTCCTCTTCGGTCAGGCTGCCGAGGGCGGGGTTGAAGCAGGCGTCGAAGGCCTCCTTCAGCGTCTGCGGCGTGAGCCGCGGCGGCTCCTGGCGGTAGTTGGCAAGGTCGACCAGCCGGGCGATGAGAGCACGAGGGTGGGAGCCGCGAAGCGGCTTCTTGCCGTAGAGGTTGTTCAGCAGATAACCGATCGCCTTCTCATCGAACGAGACGCCCTGGCGGTCGCACTCGTAGCGCAGGATGCGGCCGAAGGCTTCGGGCGACGGATTGCTCACGCCGATCTTGTAAGCCATGCGGCGGAGGAAGGCTTCGTCCACCAGCTCGGTGGGCGAGAGGTTGGTCGAAAAGACGATCTGACAGAGGAATGGCAGCTCGATCTTGCGGCCCGATGCCGAGAGGTCGAGGTAGTCGACCTTCTTCTCCATGGGCACGATGAATCGGTTGAGGAGGCGCATGGGCGGCACCTCCTGGCGCCCGAAGTCGTCGATGACGAACACGCCTGCGTTGGCCTTCCACTGCAGAGGCGCTTCGTAGTAGCGGTTGGATGCGTCGTAGGTGAGATCCAGCTGCACGAGCTTGAGCTCGCCGCCGGCGACGACCACGGGTCGCTCGACCTTGACCAGCCGCCGGTCGATCGGCTGGGGCCCGTCGGCGATCTTGTGGTACACGGGGTCGATGACCCGGATGATCTCGTCGCCGACCGCGACCGCATGCGGGATCTCGACCGGGGCGCCCATCAGTAGGGCCATGCGCTCTGTGATCGTGCTCTTGCCGTTGCCGGGCGCACCGAAGATGAAGAGCGAGGCGCGCGACACCATGGCGCCGCCGATCTGGTCGATGACGTGCTGCTCGAGCTCCAGGGTGCCGAGCGCCTTCTTCAGCGAGGCGTCGGTGACGTTGGCCTTGCCGGTGGACTGCGAGCGGATGAGAGTGAGGTAGTCGTCGAAGTTGATCGGGCACGGCCCGAGGTAGCGCGTCTGCACGGCTGACATCTCGGCCGCACGCTGCCGGCCCGCGCTCGACACGGTGTAGCTCATGCGCACCGGGATCGGACGGCCCTCGAGGCCCGGCTCGTTGGAGAAGCCCATCGTGTCCATGAGCTGGCTCTTCTGGAACTCCTCGATCAGCGGCTGGAGGGTCTCGAACGGAAGCCCGAGCCTGGTCTCGATCGCGGCCCCGCTCAACTGATCGGCGAAGGCCAACGTCCGCAAGAGGAGGCTGGCGACCAGGTCCCTCCGGACGTGTAAGTCCTCGAGCTTCTTCGGGGCCTCGATCGCGCCTGTCTGCATCGCCGCGCAAATATACCAATCGCCGCACTGATCAACGCCCCTGATACGGAGGGGACGCCGCTCGTAAAATCCAAAGCGCCGGTGCCGGAATACGCAGCCCTTGACCTCGAGACGACCGGTCTCGACCCGGCCCGCGACCGAGTTATCGAGGTCGGCGCGGTCGCTTTCACGCCCGACGGCGTCACCGCCTCCATGGAGAGCCTCGTCGATCCTGGGCGATCTGTGCCGGAGCCCGTGCTACGGCTCACCGGCATTAAGGCGGAGGACCTACGCGGGGCCGCCACCGAGACGGCGGCGCTCGCGGAGCTCGGCGAATTCCTGCGCGGCCGCCAGCCCGTCGGCCACGGGGCCCGCCTTGACGTCGACTTCCTGACCGCCGCCGGACATTGGGACGAGACCTACGAGATCCTCGATACGCTCGACCTTGCTCGCATCCTGCTGCCAGGCGCGCCCAGCCACAGCCTGCCGCTCCTGGCGACCGAGCTTGGCTTCTCGCAGCCGAGACCACATCGCGCCCTTGACGACGCCGATGCCACGCGCCAGCTCCTGCTTCGTTTGCGCGACGAAGCCGTCGCCCTCGACGAGCACCTCAAGGAGTCGATGCTCGCGTTGGTCGCGCCATACAGCTGGCCGGTCGCAAGGTTTTTCGCCGACGCGCTGACGGCACCGAATCCGGATTCGACGGTAGCTGCTGTGGCGCGGGTTCACTCTCACCACGAAGCCAAATCAGGTCGCCCACCCGACGACCCCGACCTGGTGGCGGCTTTGCTCGGCCCAGAGGGCCCGCTCGCCGGCGTCCTCCCCGGGTACGAGCACCGCGAGCCACAGCTGCAGATGCTGCTCGCCGTCGCCCAGATCCAGGCCCGCGGCGGGAGCCTGCTCGTCGAGGCGGGCACCGGCACTGGCAAGAGCCTTGCCTATCTAGTGCCGTCCATCGCCCGTGCCGTGCGCCACAGCGAGCGTGTGGTGGTGTCGACGGATACCCACACGCTGCAGGAGCAGCTCATGGGCAAGGACCTGCCGGGCCTACGCGAGTGGCTGCCGTGGGATTTCAAAGCGTGCCTCCTCAAGGGCCGTTCCAACTACGTGTCGCTGCGTCGGTGGCGGCGCTACCTCGGCGAGCCGTGCCAGGACTCGGATGACCTGCGCTTCAAGCTCAAAGTCCTCGTCTGGCTCCACAGCACCGAAAGCGGCGATCGTTCCGAGCTGCGACTCCACGGCCGCGAGGAGGTGTTCTGGGCGCGGATCGCGTCCGACCCGATGGATTGCGTCGGCATCCATTGCACCAAAGAGGACTGCTACGTGCACAGGGCCCGCGCCGAGGCCGAGGCAGCGGACCTCGTGGTGGTGAACCACGCCCTGTTGCTGGCCGACGCCGAGATCGGAGGCGGCCTGCTGCCCGAGTTCGACCATCTCGTCATCGACGAGGCCCACCACCTGGAGGACGCCGCGACGCGCGGCCTGCGCCAGGAAGTCGACGGGCCGGGGCTGCAAGCATTGCTCGAGCGCCTTGGAGGTGGAGCTCACGCCTCCCCACCACGTGGGGAGGTCTCGCCAGGATTGCTCGCGGAACTTCGTCGGCAGCCGCATCTGGGCGCGTCCGACGAAGCCTTTGCCGAGGCGGCGCCCCTGACGCTGGCTGCGGGGGAGCGCGTGCGCGAGCTCTTCGCGTCCGCGGTCAGCTGGGTCGCAAGCCGCCTCAACGATTCGGAAAGACGCGAGGAGTCGCTGCGCCTGACCCCGCCCCTTCGCGAAGACGAAGGCTGGGAGATGGTGAGGCTCGCAGGTGAGAACGCGACCACATCGCTGGCAGCGCTCGACGGGGTGCTGCGCCGCGCGGTGGGCGGAGCACGGGAGTGGCTGGGTGGATCCGAACCCGACCAGAGCGTGCGCGAGCTCGAGATCATCCGCGGCCGGCTCCACGGCGCAGCGACCCTGTTGGGAGAGGCTCTGCTCGAACCCGATCCCAATCGCGTTTATTGGTTCAGCCTCGCCGCCCGCAGCGAGAACCTCGTCCTTCGGGCCGCCCCCATCAACGTGGGCTCGCTGTTGCGGGAGCGGGTGTACTCGGAGCGTCGGTCGACGGTCTTCACGTCGGCGACCCTGGCTGTGGGCGGGAGCTTCGACTACTTCCGTTCCCGCGTCGGCCTCGGGCCACAGGCGGAAGAGCTCATCCTGCCCTCGCCGTTCGATTTCCTCCACCAGGCCCTTGTCTGCCTTCCGACCGACTTGCCCCCGCCCGAGCACGAAGACTTCGACCGCGGCGTAGAGGAGATCGTCGCCGCGCTCGCGCGCCGGGTGGGCGGCAGGACGCTCGTGCTGTTCACCTCCCATCGCCAGCTCCGCGACGTCCACGCCGCGCTGAAGCAACGGGTGGACCTCGACGATGTGCTCATCCTGGCCCAGGGGATCGACGGCCAGCGCCGGCCCCTGCTCAAAGCGTTCGAGGAGGCCGAGCGGCCGCTCCTGCTCGGAACCTCCAGCTTCTGGGAGGGGATCGATGTTCCAGGCGAGCGCCTGAGCTGCGTGGTCATGGTCCGCCTTCCGTTCCCGGTGCCGACCGACCCCGTGTACGCGGCGCGTGCCGAGCGGGTGCGCGATGGATTCACGCAGCTGGCGCTGCCGCAGGCGGCGCTGCGCTTGAAGCAGGGCTTCGGGCGGCTCATCCGCCGGTCCAGCGACCGCGGCGCGGTCGTCATCCTCGACAACCGGATCCTCGGACGGGACTACGGGAAAGCGTTCCTTGACGTCCTCCCGCCGGCATCGAGATTCGTGGGCCCGTCGGAAGAGATCCCGGAGCGGGTGGGCGATTGGTTGGAGTCGGATTGAGCCGGTTGTTCGTGGTGGCAACGCCGATCGGCAACCTCGAAGACGTCACGGCGCGGGCGGTCCGAATCCTGGGCGAGGTGAGCGCGATCGCGGCCGAGGACACGCGCATCACGTCGCGCCTGCTCGCGCGCCACGGCATTCGGAAACCACTGATCAGCTATCGAGCGCCAGTGGAGAGGCGGGGCCTGCCGCGCGTGCTGTCCGCTCTCGACGAAGGCGACGTCGCCCTGGTGAGCGACGCCGGCTCGCCCACCATCTCCGACCCTGGGCAGGCGCTGGTGGAAGCGGCCTGGGCCGGCGGCCACACCGTGGTGCCGATCCCGGGCGCGAGCGCGATCACCGCAGCTCTTTCGGTGGCGGGGTATGGGGGGCCGGGCTTCACGTTCCTCGGTTACCTACCGCGCAAGCCCGGCGAGATGCGCCGGCTGCTGGCCACGCTCGCGGACGACCCACGTCCCGCGGTCGCGTTCGAGTCGCCGTACCGCGTACGCAAGTCGCTGGCCGTGGTTGCCGAAGTATTGCCCGAGCGCCATCTGACGGTGGGCCGTGAGCTCACGAAGCTCCACGAGCAAGTTCTGCGTGGAACCGCGGCGGACGTGCTGGCCGTCCTGGGCGACCCGCCGCGCGGCGAGTTTACCCTTGTCATCTCCGGTGCTCGAAACAAAGCCTGAACGACGAACGGTGCTGGTGGCGCCGGCATGGCCCTATGCCAACGGCCCTCGCCACATCGGCCACGTGGCCGGCTTTGCCGTGCCCGCCGACGTGCTCGCGCGCTTCGAGCGGTTGCGTGGTTCCCGCGTGCTGATGGCGAGCGGGACCGACGAGCACGGCACTCCGATCACCTACGAAGCCGACAAGGAAGGCGTGCCACCGCGCGAGTTCGTCGACCGCAACAACGCCTTGATCGTCGAGGACCTTCGCCGCCTGGGGATGACGTACGACATCTTCACGCGCACGACGACCGCCAACCACTATCGGGTCACGCAGGACCTGTTCCTCAAGCTGTACGAGAAGGGCTACCTGGTCAAGAAGACCCAGATGGGTGCATTCGATCCCGCCAGCGGCCGCACGCTTCCGGACCGCTACATCGAGGGCAAGTGCCCGATCTGCGGTTTCGATGGCGCGCGCGGCGACCAGTGCGACAACTGCGGCAACCAGCTCGACCCCATCGACCTGATCGATCCGCACCAGCGGGGCAGCAACGCGCCGGTCGAGTTTCGGGAGACCGAGCATTTCTTCTTCGACCTGCCTCAGTTCGGCGACCAGCTCAAGCAATGGATCGAGCAGCACGACCACTGGCGCCCGAACGTGCGCAAGTACTCGCTCGAATTCGTCCGCAACCTCAAGCCACGGGCCATCACGCGCGACCTGGACTGGGGGGTCCCGGTGCCGCTGCCAGGTTGGGAGGACAACCCGCACAAGAAGATCTATGTCTGGTTCGACGCGGTCATCGGATACCTGTCCGCTTCCATCGAGTGGGCGGCGGCGCGTGGCGAGCCTGACTCGTGGAAAGACTGGTGGCAGAACGACGACGCCTGGCATTACTACGTGATGGGCAAGGACAACATCACCTTTCACACCGTGCTGTGGCCCGCCATCCTCATGGGCGCCGGCGACCTGAAGCTTCCGGACGAGATCGTCGCCAGCGAATACCTGAACATGAGCGGCAAGAAATTCTCCACCAGCCGCGGGCAGGTCATTCATGTGCGCGACGTGCTCGAGCGCTACGACGCGGACGCGCTGCGCTACTACCTCATGATCGCGGGACCCGAGAACCAGGACACCGACTTCACGTGGTCGGAGTTCGTGCGCCGGAACAACGATGAGCTGGTGGCCACCTGGGGCAACCTGGTCCACCGCACCCTCGTCAATGCCCATCGCAACTTCGGCGCCGTGCCGCAACCGCAGCCGCTGACCGAGGTCGACCAGGCGCTCATCAATGAGATCGAAGAGGCGCTGGCCCAGGTCGCGTCGCAGCTCGGCCAGGCGCGCTTTCAAGGCGCCCTCAAATACGCGATGACGATGGCCGCCAAGGTCAACGTCTACCTCGGCACCGAGCAACCGTGGCACACCATCAAGACCGATCGCGAGAGGGCCGGCACCGTCCTGTACGTGGCGCTTCGGTGTGTCGACAACCTCAAGACGATGCTCACGCCGTTCTTGCCGTTCTCCTCCCAGCGGCTCCACCGCATGCTGGGTTATGAGGACGTGATTGCTCCGCAACCGCACGTCCGCGAGTTCGCAAAGGACGGTGATTCGCATCTGGTGCTCACCGGCAATTACGAAAGCGTTGACCGCTGGCGACCCTCGGAGCTGGCGCCAGGCCGAGCCCTGATCCCGCCGGAGGCTCTCTTCAAGCGGCTGGACGACGTCGTCGAAGAAGAACCGCCGGTTTGATAGATACGCACCTCCACATGGAGGAGCTGGGTGATGTCACCGAGGTCGTAAGGGAAGCGGTAGAGGCAGGCGTGACCGGCCTGATCGCGATGGGGGTCGACCTCGAACGAAGCCGGACCGCGGTCTCGCTTGCTCATCAGCACAGCGAGGTCTGGGCGGCGGTGGGACACTTTCCGCTCGAGCCTGAGGACCCTGACATCGATGCGCTGCGGGAGCTGGCGGCCGACGACCGGGTGGTGGCGATCGGCGAGATCGGGCTGGACTTCGAGGCTGTCGGCGGCGTCGAGCCTGCGCGCCAGATCGAACGAATCGAGACCTTTTTCGGCCTCGCTCGCGAGCTGTCTCTGCCCGTCTCGATCCACAACCGCGGCGCAGGTGAAGAGCTCGCTCTGGCGATCAAGCGTCATCCCGGCTTGCGTGGCGTGATGCATTACTTCGCGCTCGAGTGGGATTGGGCCGAACGATTTCTCGACCTCGGGTTCTACCTCTCGTTCGCCGGTCTCATCACTCGTCCGAGCCGCGCCGCCTTGCGTGAAGTGGTCAAACGGTGCCCTCCGGACAGGCTGCTGCTCGAGACCGACTCACCCTATGGCAACGCTCACAAGCGAATGGGCGTGCCGAACCGTCCGGCGTACCTGTTTGACACGGCGGAGGTAGTCGCGGAACTGCGCGGGCTGGACCTTCACGAGCTCGACGACCTCGAGACCGCCAATGCGAGGACGCTGTTCACGCGGATCCGTCGGTGATCGACCCGGCCGACTCGCATCAGCTCGACGGCCTGCTGCGGCGACATCGCATCGAGCTGAAGCACGGCCTTGGACAGAATTTTCTGACCGACCCGTCGGTGCGCGACGCCGTTGCCGAAGCGGCGGGCATCACTCCCGACGACGACGTGCTCGAGGTTGGCGCGGGCGTTGGCACGCTCACGATCGCGCTCGCTCCCAGATCGCGCAGGTTGGTTGCCGTCGAGCTGGACGGCCGGCTCATACCCGCCCTGCGAGAGTCGCTCGCCGGTCACGACAACGTCGAGGTCGTGCGGACAGACATCCTGCGGTTCAACGTCCGCTCCGCGTTTCCCGACGGAAACGAGATTGTCGCGGGCAACATTCCATACAACCTGACAGGAGCGTTGATCCGCAAGCTTCTCGACGAAGCGCCGCGACCGCGGCGACTGTCGCTGGTGGTGCAGAAGGAGGTCGCGGAGCGATGGACTGCGTCGAGCGGAGCCAGCCTATCGACTGTCGCGGTGCAGGTTTTCGCAGTCGCGCGGATGCAGTTCACCATTCCCGCCGCTGCTTTCACCCCGCCGCCACGCGTGGATTCGGCGCTGGTGCGGCTCGACGTGCGCGAGCGGCCCGCAGTCGACGTCGATGATCTCCAAGCCTTCTTCCGGTTCGTCGAGGCGGTTTTTCAAGGTCGCCGGAAGCAGTTGGGC
>CATPBF010000068.1 GCA_955652585.1 Candidatus Dormiibacterota bacterium
GTCTGGCAGGTCGTCGAGCTCGCGCGCCACGCCAACCGGCCCTACTCGCTCGACTACATCCGCCGGCTCGCGCCCGACTTCATCGAGCTGCACGGCGACCGCCTCTCCGCGGACGACCCCGCGCTGGTCGCTGGCGTCGGCACCTGGCACGGCCGTACAACCATGTTCCTGGGCCATCAAAAGGGACGGAGCCTGAAGGAGAGGGTGGCGAGGAACTGGGGGATGATGCACCCCGAGGGCTATCGCAAGGCGCTGCGCCTCGCTCACCACGCAGCCAAGTTCGGGTTCCCGATCATCTCCCTGATCGACACGCCGGGGGCCTACCCGGGTGCCGCCGCGGAGGAACGCGGCATCGCGGCCGCCATCGCGAAAGCGATCATGGAGTGGTTCCGCGTGGGAGTGCCGATCGTCGCGGCCGTGATCGGCGAAGGCGGCAGCGGCGGCGCGCTCGGCATGGGCGTCGCCGACCGAGTGATCATGCTCGAGAACTCGATCTATTCCGTGGCGTCACCCGAAGCTGCGGCATCGATAGTCTGGCGCGACAACTCTCGCAAGGTCGAGGCTGCGGAGCAGCTGCAGCTCACCTCGCGTGACCTGCTGGCGATGGGCGTGGTCGAGGAGGTCGTGCCCGAGCCCGAGGGAGGCGCTCACCTCGACCACGACGCCGCGGCTCAGGCGCTCGACCGGGCTCTGCACCGGCACATGCAGCCGCTGCTGGCGCAGCCGGCCGCGGAGCTGTTGCAGCACCGCTACGAACGGTTCCGCTACATCGACTCGCTCGTTCACGCAGAACCGCATTTCGGCCCGAAAATAGACTGAGCGCGTGAGGCTCGTCGCGCAGCGCGTCGCGTCCGGGTCTGTGACCTGGGATGAGTCGGGTACGGAACAGGCTGCAACCATCGGGCCCGGCTTCGTGTTGTTGGTGGGTGCGGGATCAGATGACGACGAATCCACAGTGCGCCGGCTCGCGGACAAGGTCGTGGACATGCGTGTGTTCGCCGACGAGGCGGGCAGGATGAACCTGAGCCTCGAGGACGTGAAGGGCTCGGCCCTGATCGTGTCGCAGTTCACCCTCTTCGCGGATCTGAGCCGCGGCCGCAGGCCGAGCCTTCTGAAGGCGGGAGATCCACAACGTGCTGAGGAGGTGTATCTCGCGTTCGTACATAGATTTCAGGAACGCGGAATAGAGACGAAAACCGGAAGCTTTGGAGCAGTCATGCGCGTGAGCATCGAAAACGACGGCCCCGTCACGCTCGTGCTGTCGACCGATGACTGGCCGACTCGTGTCTGAAAACCGACGCCGGCTGCTGCCCTATTTGGCTATCGTGGGCCTGGCCTTGATCTGGGGCGTCTCGTTCCTTTTCATCAAGGTCGCCGTCCACGACATGAGCCCGCTCGTGCTCGTGCTGTTCCGGTCCGCTTCAGCCACCATCGCGCTCGCGTTGATTGTGGGGGTCACGGGGCGCCCTCTTTTCGGAGAAGGATGGCGGCGCCGGATCATCCCGTTTGCCGTACTCGCCATTACGGGAGGACTTCTCCCTTGGGCCGCCATCGCCTGGGGTGAGACGCGCATCTCGAGTGGGCTGGCCAGCATCCTGAACTCGACGACCCCGCTGTGGACCGCGGTGCTCGTCTACTGGGTCATCCCCAGCGACCGGCCCAGCGTATTGAACTACGCCGGCGTCTTGGTCGGCGTCGCCGGAGTTGTCATCCTGGTCGTGCCCGACCTGGCGACCAAAGGCATCGGCGGCAGCGCGCTTGGCGCGCTGGCAGTAGTGCTGGCGTCTCTGGCTTACGCGGTGAACGCCCTCTACTTGCGCCGCAACATGCGTGGCGTCAGCGTCTACGAAGCTGCCTTGGGGCAATTGGCAGCGACAGCCGTTCTGGCACTCCCATTTGCCGCGCCATCCCTACCCAGCGTCCACTTCGCGCTCTCCTCCATGGCCGCCGTCATCGCGCTCGGCGTCGGTGGTTCGGCGATTGGTCTGCTGCTCTACTTCTACATCTTGAAGTCGCTCGGCCCGGTGCAGGCGACGGGAGTGACGCTGCTGGTGCCCGTGACGGCGGTGATCTGGGGCGTCATCCTTCTCCACGAAATGGCAACCATGCCCACCATCATCGGAATGGTCGTGATCCTCACGGGTATCGTGCTCACCAACATGCGGGCCAAGCCGAAGCAGGTCACCGAGAAAGAACCGGCCGCTGCGTGAGCGGATTCCTGGACGAGCACGCCGCCGGCGTGCGCGAGGCCGCCGCGCGCATCCGTCCTCATGTGCGCCGGACGCCCGCGCTCCGGACCGACCTGCATCCCGACCTGCGACTGAAAGCGGAATGCTTTCAGGTCACCGGTTCGTTCAAGCCACGAGGTGCGTTCAACTCCGTGCTTTCGCTGATGGAGCGCGGTCCTCGCCCGAGGGGCTTCATCGCCGTGAGCTCCGGCAACCACGCGCAAGCGGTGGCCCTGGCCGCCCGCACGGTTGGCCTGCCGGCGCTCATCCTCATCCCGGAGGATGCCAACCCGGCCAAGGTCGCGGCGACGCGCGCGCTGGGCGCGGAGGTCATGCAGGACGGCATCACATTCGCCAATCGGGAGCAGCGCCTCCACGAGGTCATGGCCGAGCGGCAGTTGACGCTAGTGCACCCGTTCGACGACTGGGACGTCATTCACGGGCAGGGCACCGCGGCGCTCGAGCTACTGGAGGATGAGCCTGCGCTCGAGGTGCTCGCGGCGCCGGTCGGCGGCGGCGGCATGCTGTCGGGCACCGCGATCGCCGCCAAGAGCCACCGCGCTTCGGTCTGGGTGATCGGCGTCGAGCCTGAAGCGGCCGACGACGCCTTCCGCAGCTGGAAGGCGGGCAGCATCCAGAAGCTCGATCGCTCTCCGGCGACGCTGGCTGACGGGGTGCGCACCACTGCCATCGGTGCGCGCAACTTCGAGGTGATGTTTGGGCAAGGGCTGGTCGACGAGATCGTCACCGTCAGCGAGGCGGAAATTGCCGCAGCGGTGGCGCTGGCGTGGATCCGGCTGCACCTCGCCCTGGAGCCGACGGGAGCCCTGCCCCTGGCCGCCTACGCCGCGGGGAAGCTGCGCGGCGGCCGCACCGGCCTGATCTTGACCGGCGGCAACGCCAACCTCGAAACGGTGGCTACACTGCTCACCCAACCATGATTCCGGTCAAAGACGTGATGACGCGAAACGTGATCACCTTCCGCGAAGACACGCCGCTGGAAGAGATCGCTACGACGCTTGCATCCAAGCGCATCACCGGCGCGCCAGTGCTCGGAGCTGACGGGCACGTGACCGGCATCGTCTCCGAGATCGATGTCTTCTCGAAGAAGGGAAAAGTCGCGCGCGACATCATGAGCTCGCACGTCATCACTGTCAGCGAGGAAACCGGTATCGACGAGGCGGCGCGGCTTCTCATCGGTGAGCGCATCCGCCGCGTGCCGGTGATCAAGAACGGAAAGATGGTCGGCCTGCTGAGCCGTTCCGACGTGCTCGACTTCTTTGCGAGCACGCGGTGGACCTGCAACGTCTGCGGGCGCTGGGAGCGGGGGCTGGAGATGCCGGAGCGATGTCATTCCTGCTCGAGCACCGACATCCATCTGGAGCGCGCCGATCCTGGCCACTGACCGTCTGTCGCTGAAAGTCCAGAGCTTCACAGAGTCCGTCATTCGCGAGATGACGCGCCTGAATCTCGCGCTCAACGGTCCCGATCGCGCCATCAACTTCGCGCAGGGCTTCCCTGACTTCGAGACTGATTCTCGGATCCTCGAAGCGGCCGCGGCGGCGCTTCGCGACGGGTACAACCAGTACGCGACCACGTGGGGCGCGCCGCAGTTGCGGTCGGCGGTGGCACGAAAGCAGTCGGCCGCTTGGGGCCGTGA
>CATPBF010000069.1 GCA_955652585.1 Candidatus Dormiibacterota bacterium
AGAAACCTGCCGTACCGACGAGGATTATCCCGACGTCTCGTGTGAAGGTCGTCATCGAGCTCGCCTTCAAGCTTTGCGATTCGGCAGGCGATCCCAAGGTGAGCACCGGCCACCTACTCCTCGCTCTTGCGGCGGAGGGTCAGGGGATCGCGGCCCATGTTCTCAAGGACCTGGGCGCGACCAAACTGCGCATCGAATCGGAGTTGGGGGCCCTTACTGAACCCGAGGCTTGAGGTGCTGCTGCTCCCCGACTGAGTAGGCCTCGCGCAGCCAACGCTCCACCTCTTCATCGACCTCGGACGGCTCGTGCAGCCGGAACACGTGCACCTGGTTGCGTGGCGAGATCACGTCGATGCGCCGGAAGCGCGGGCTCTCCAGCCGTCGCGCCAGCACGACGTGGCCGTCCACCCAATGACGCCGCAGGCTGAACGCGGCGAAGCTCATTCGGACCTGGAAGGCGATGCGCGTCTTCTCAGGCAAGACTTTGACCGGGCCTGATTTCTTCGCCGCCTCGAGCAAGTTATTGAAGGTCGCGACCACTTGCGGATCGCGGCCCGCGAAATGATCCTCCAGCCGGACGTTGCTGCAGAAGTGAAACTGGTTCCGATTCGCGAAGGCGCGCCCGCATTTCGGGCACGTCCACAACGCCTGCACCGGGCGCAGCTTACGATCAGACCGTCGTGACGAAGCTGGGGATCATGATCGAGGGACAGGAAGGCCTCAACTGGGAGCGTTGGAAGCGGCTCTGCCATGACGTCGAAGGGCTCGGCTTCGAATCCCTACGCCGGAGCGAGCACTTGATATCCCTCATGGGTGACGACCAGCGCGACTGCATCGACTGCTGGACGTCTCTCGCCCTGGCCGCCGAATGGACCAAGAAGATCACCTTCGGGCCGATGGTCAGTCCGCTGACATTCCATCACCCCGCGGTCCTGGCGCGCAAGGCGGCCGCCGTGGATCTCCTGAGCCACGGCAGGCTGATCCTGGGAGTCGGCGCAGGTTGGAACCAGCGCGAGCACGAGATGTTCGGCGTTCCCTTTTATACGGTCAAGGAGCGCATGGACCTACTCGAGACGGGCATTGCGCGCATCCGCGACACCTGGAAGATTTCC
Organism: Candidatus Dormiibacterota bacterium; assembly: GCA_955652585.1. Lineage (GTDB taxonomy): Bacteria > Chloroflexota > Dormibacteria > Dormibacterales > Dormibacteraceae > UBA10449. The sequence continues at coordinate 1,113 of CATPBF010000069.1, forward strand.
AACCCGAAGCCGGCCCAGAACCCGATACCACTGCTGATGGGCGGGCGTGGAGAGAAACGGGCCCTGCCGATGATCGCTCGCGAGGCGACCGAATGGAACCTGTCCCACATAGACGCGGCGGAGTATCAGCAAAAGCGCGGGGTTCTCGAAGAATGCTGCCGCGCCATCGGCCGCGACCCGTCCACCATCCGCCATTCCGTGATGAGCACGTACATCATCGGCCGCGACCGCGCCGACCTCCGCGAGCGGACCGCGAAGATGCGCGACTTCCTTCCCAGCCTGCATGGCCTCGACGTCGACGACGCGATGGCATCGATTCGCAAGAGAGGCATGGTCGGCACGCCTGAGGAGATTGTCGAACAGATCCGCAGCTACGCAGCTCTTGGACCTGACCTTTTCATGCTCCAGCACTTCCTCCTCGACGATCAGGACGCGTTGAAGCTGTTGGCGTCAGATGTGATGCCGGCGGTGGCTTAAGGTAGGGAAATGGATTTCGAGCTGAGCGAGCCGGAGAAGAAGTTTCGCGATCAGGTTCGGGCCTGGCTCAAGGACAACAAGCCGGGTGACAACGGCTCCGAAGAGGAAGGCCAGAAAGGTTTCGTCGAGAGCCGGCGTCGGTGGCAGAAGAAGATGAACGACGCGGGCTATGTTGGCATCACCTGGCCCAAGGAGTTCGGGGGCCGCGGCGAAAGCTTCATGGAGCAGCTCATCTTCAACGACGAGATGATCCTGGCCCAGGCTCCAGAACCCATCAACGTGATCGGGTTGGGCATGGGCGGGCCGGTGGTCATCGCCCATGGGACCGAAGAGCAGAAGAAGCGCTACCTGCCGCCCCTCCTCTCGGCTGAGGAGATCTGGTGCCAGGGCTTCAGCGAACCCAACGCGGGCAGCGACCTGTCAGGACTGCAGACCCGCGCCGAGGATAAGGGCGACCACTACCTCGTCAATGGACAGAAGGTTTGGACCACGCTGGCGCACGTCGCCAGGTGGTGCATGTTGCTTACTCGCGAGCGCACGGAGGCCAACCCACGCGATGGATTGACCTACCTGCTCGTCGATATGGAGAGCCCCGGGGTCGAGGTGCGGCCGCTCGTCCAGATTACTGGCGACGCCGAGTTCAACGAGATCTTCTTCAAGGACGTGAAGGTGCCGAAGTCGCAGATCCTGGGCGAGGCGGGCAACGGTTGGGCGGTCGCCATGACCACGCTTCTACATGAGCGCGGGACGCTGGGGATGGCTCTGGCGACACGAGCGCAGATCACGGCTGCCGAGCTCGCCGACCACGCCCGCAAGCTGGGCCGTGGTTCAGACCCGTTGGTGCGCCAGAAGATCGCCAAATACACGATCGAGGCTCGCGCGCTGCAGTTGAACGGTTACCGGGCCGTCACCGCCATGAAGAGGAATGGGATCCCGGGTCCAGAAGGCACGATCCTGAAGCTCATGTGGTCGGAGCTGAACCAGCAGATGGCGGAAACCGCGGTCGACGTTGCGGGCCCAGCGGGGCAGGTTGGCGATGGCGTCGGCTGGAAGTACCAGTTCCTACGCTCGCGCGCGAACACGATCGAAGCGGGCACGTCAGAGGTGCTGCGGAACATCCTCGCCGAAAGGGTGCTCGGACTGCCGCGCAGCCGGTAGCGCTCTTTTCCGCCCAGGCGAAATGTTTCGTCCCACCGAATAGTTTGATAAATTGCAACTATGACGGACGGCTCAGTCGACGAGGCGCTCATCGCCTACAAGAAAGTCCACCGAGCGCTGCTGACCTCGACAGCCAGTCGCTGGCGGCATCTCGACATCTCGATGCAGCAGCTGCGAGCGATCTACCTCCTTCGTGACGAGGAGGTGGCCACGGTCGGCCGGCTGGCCGAGCTGTTCGACATCGGCCTGCCCGGGGCAAGCGTGCTGGCGGATCGCCTGGTTCGGGCCGGATACGTGGAACGTCACGAGGACACCGCCGACCGCCGGCGTGTTCTGCTCAGCCTGACGCGAACCGGGATCCAGCTCGTGACCGACCTGCGAGAAGGCAGCCACCAGCACCTCCGCCGGTGGATGTCTCAGCTGTCACCGGCGGATCTGTCTGCGCTGACCCGCGGCTGGCGCGCCCTGGCCGGGGTGGCATCGCACCACCCCCAGCCGGTGGAAACCAGGGTCGGATGACCGCAGTCGCCGCTCGCGACGCGACCACGGCACCCGAGAAGAAGGGCGTCGATCGGGCAGTGCTCGCCGTCTTCGCCGGCCTGATGCTGGGATCGCTCATCGCCTCGTTGAACCTGACCCTCGTCGCCCCGGCCCTGCCC
>CATPBF010000070.1 GCA_955652585.1 Candidatus Dormiibacterota bacterium
AGCATTCTGGCCGAGGTCGACGCCATCGCCGACAAGATCGACATCACTTACATCCAACAGCGGGAACCACGCGGGTTGGGACACGCAATCTGGACAGCTCGGCGCCTCGTTGGCGATGAGCCCTGCGCCGCCTTGTTGCCTGATGACGTCATTCTCGGCCCCGAACCATGCCTCAGGCAGCTCATCGCCGCTTATGAAGAGACCGGCGCGACCGTCCTGGCGGCGCGCCGGGTGCCCAAAGAACAGGTGCGCCGGTACGGCATCATCGCGACGGGCAAGTCGCGCGGGCGGTTGCACGAGGTCACCGACGTGGTCGAGAAGCCGCCTGCGGAGGAGGCGCCGTCCAACCTTGCGAGCCTCGGCCGCTACGTACTGCTCCCGGCAGTGTTCGAGGAGCTCGGACGTACGGAGCCCGGCGCCGGCAACGAGATCCAGCTGGTCGACGCGGTCAGGCGCACGCTCCCGCGGTCGCGGGTGGTTGCGCACGAGTTCGAAGGCGACTATTACGACCTGGGCACGGTGGCCGGCTATCTGCGTGCAAACATTACCCTGGCGATGAGCCGCGAGGGCCTTCGGGACGAGCTGGTGACCTTCCTGAGAGGGCTTCTCGGCGAGTAGCCGCGAGGCTCAGGCGCAGGTTTGGAAGGGCCCTGCGGAGGGCTATACTCTGGTCTGAGCTCTATGAGCGGAATCCCTACCCGAGTGATGTACCTATGGCTATTTCAGGACGAAGAAGATTCGACGACGACAAGGTTGTCAAATACGAGACCGCGGAGAAGGACTTCGAGGTTGAGGTTTCGCGCACCCTCAACAAGTGGTGCGTCACCGTCTACCAGATGCCGGACCGGCAGATCCTGGTCCAGGACTTCTTCCCGGAGCGCTGGAAGGCGCTCGCACGCGCCCAGGACTTCATTCGCCTCCTGAACCAGCGCAAGAAGAAGGAAGAGGAAGGGCTCGCGGGCTCGCGCGACGACGATGACTACTAGAGCTAGCTAGAATTCACCGCTCGTGAGCTGGGCTTTTGTACGACGGGAGTGGGGTGCTGTCACCTTTGTGTTGACGGTGCTCGTCGGCATGGTGGTGGTGCCCATCGCGCTCTACTTCACGAACGTGGGTCCCAGCCCGGTGACGGGCCCAACCTCCACGGCAGCCAGCAGTACCCGCGCGAGCGGCGTCACCTCGCCGACGCCGACCCCGACGAAGTCGCCCTAGCTACCGGAACTTCAGCCGGCCAGCTGCCAGAGCAGCCGGTCGCCGTTCGACCGGACGATGTCGTCGAGCGGCAGCACGAGATCAGCGACCGACGCGCTCCCGTTGCTGACCCGCATCTCGATCACATCCGCGAGACGCAGCCGGGCCGTCTGGGCGCAGTCGCGCAAGAACGTGAACACCACTGGGCGCACGAGGTTGAGGACGTAGGCCGCATGGGCAGGCTCGCCGTCAGAGAGCGTCTGGCCGGAAAGGCTGCGGTCGCGGAAAGCCAGCACGACCACCTCGTCGCTCAGCATCACGGGCTCACTCCACGCGTACGCGGAGCCCTCGATCCCACGCAAGAGCTGAAGCAGCTCGGCCAGCCGGCGCATGGGTGGGGGCGGCCCTTCGATCAGCAAGGGAATGTCCCGAAGGGGCTCCTGGAAGTTCTGGGAGCGGTACTGGGCTGTGAACCCAAGATCGGAGACCCCCGCAAACGGCGCAGGGACCTTGATCGTCACCTCGGACAGGGGTTGGTTGCTGGGACGCATTCTCGTACCGCCGCCTTTCATGACGTATTAACGCACGGAGCCCCCATAAACGTCCCGTTAACGTGAACGAGAATTGGGGGATGTCCAGATGCCGCTGAGTGGAATCCGCGTCCTGGATCTCACCCGGCTGCTGCCGGGCGCCTTCTGCACCATGCTCCTGGCCGACATGGGGGCGGACGTGATCAAGGTCGAAGAGCCCTCTAGCGGCGACTACATGCGGTGGACGCCGCCCTTGGTCAATGGCCAGAGCGCGCTCTTCAACGCCCTCAACCGCAACAAGCGAAGCCTGACGCTGAACCTGAAATCCGAGGCCGGACGCGACCTGCTTCTACGCCTGGTCGAACGCTCGGACGTGCTGGTGGAAGGCAATCGGCCCGGCGTCATGGATCGTCTCGGCCTCGGCTGGCCCGTGATCCATGCGCGCAACCCGGCTCTCGTCATGTGCTCGATCACGGGATATGGGCAGGACGGCCCGATGGCTTCGCGTGCGGGTCACGACATCAACTACGTGGCCACCGCCGGCGTGCTTGGGCTCAACGGTGCCCAAGGTGGACCGCCGGTGCCGCTGGCGGTGCAAGTCGGTGACATTGGCGGCGGGGGGTTGCAGCCGGCGGTCGCGATTCTCGGCGCGCTCGTCGGCGTCCAGCGCGGAGATCAGGGCCGGTGGCTTGACGTCTCCATGACCGACGGCGCTGTCAGTTGGTTGGCGTTGGTGCTGGCGCAGGGCAGCGCCGGCGAAGACGTGGGTCGCGGCGACCACCGGTTGACCGGCCGGTACGCCTGCTACCGGGTCTACGCGTGCAAGGACGGCGGCTACTACAGCGTCGGCGCCTTGGAGCCGAAGTTCTGGACGGCGCTGTGCGGTGCAGTGGGAGTACCGGAACTCATCGAGATCCAGTTCGCCACCGGCGATGAGCAGGTACGCGCGCATCGCGCGATGGAGGCGGTTTTTATATCCCGGACCAGATCCGAGTGGGACCGAAAGCTGGCTGGGCTCGAGGTCTGTTGCGAGCCGGTCCTCGACCTGAGCGAGGTGGCGTCGCATCCGCAGATCGCTGCTCGCGCCGTTGTCGTTACTGGTCCAGCCGGTGTCGAGGTCCGGCCCGCGGTGCCGATGCGCGCCAACTGGCGCCGGCGCGATGCGCCCGGGCTCGGAGAGCACACGGCTGAGATCCTGTCGGAGTTAGGCATTGACGGTGCGCAGCTCGCATCGCTCGAGAAAGACGGCGTCGTTTAGGCGCTGGTCAGCTGCTTCCAGATCGCCCTGGCCTGCGTGAGCGTCTCTTCACGAGTTCCGCTGTTGTTGATGACGTGGTGGGCGAGCCCACGCTTGTTCTCGATCGGCATCTGGGCGGCGATCATCGCGCGCGCGCGCTCGGGGGTGAAGCTTCGGCCTGAGACCAATCGCTCGACCTGCAACTCCTCGGGTGCGTAGACGAGGACGACTGTCGAGAAGAGGCGCTCGAGGCCGTTCTCGAACAGCAGGGGGACGTCCTGCACCACCACCTCGGCTCCGCGCTCGGCCGCGTCCGCGGTCCGCTGCGCCATCCACTCGCGGACGAGCGGATGCACAATCGAGTTCAGCCGGCGCCGGGCATCGTCATCATGGAATACCAGCTCGCCCAGCCGCGACCGATCGATGCGGCCGCCGTCGACGTACTCGTCACCGAACTCGCGTACGACCGCGTCGAAACCGGGGCTGCCGGGCTCGTAGACAGCATGCGCGGCCTCGTCGGCGTCGACGACCTGGGCTCCCAGCTCCCGAAGCATCTCAGCCACGGTCGACTTCCCCGACCCAACGCCGCCCGTCAATCCCACGAGCTTCACTTAGGATTTGCCCTCAGTGGGGGACGAAGAGAGGTTCGACGCGATCGTCGTCGGGGCCGGGCCGGCGGGCACCGCCGCCGCGTACACCATGGCGAAAGCGGGGCTGCAGGTGGTCCTGCTCGAGCGGGGGCCCAAGCCTGGGTCCAAGAACGTCATGGGCGGCATCCTCTACAACCACTACCTCCAGGAGATCGTAGGGGACGTTTGGAAAGAGGCGCCGCTGGAGCGTCCGATCATCGAAGAGCGGCGCTGGATCATGACGTCCAAGGCCTACATCGCCATCGACTACAAGAACCTTCGCAATCGCGAGCATCCGCATTCGTTCTCAGTCCTCCGCGCGCGCTTCGATCCGTGGTTCGCCGAGCAGGCCGAGAAGGTCGGTGCGCTAGTCGTGCCGGAGACGGTGGTCGAGAGACTTATCGTCAAGGACAATCGCGTGGTTGGCGCCGGCACGGGTCGCGGTGACGACCTTTACGCCGACGTCGTCGTCGTCTGCGAGGGCATCGGCCTGGGAGTGGGCCTGCTCGAGAAAACGCTGATCAATGGCAAGCCGCTGCGCCGCAAGCTGCGTCCGAACGAGGTTGCGATGGCAGTCAAGGAGATCATGCAGCTCGATGCCGGTCTGATCGAGGAACGCTTCAACTGTGAGGCGGGCGAGGGCTGCACCATCGAATGCTTCGGCGACTCGACGATGGGCATGTCCGGCTTCATGTTCATCTACACGAACAAGGACACGCTGTCAGTCGGAGGAGGAGCGCTGCTGAGCGAATTCAACGCCACGCTGCGAAGCCCCAATGAGCTCATGGAGCACTTCAAGAGCCACCCCAGCGTCAAACCGCTGTTGCGAGGCGCCGAGACCGTGGAGTACCTCGCGCACCTAATCCCCGAGGGCGGGTATCGAGGGATTCCGAAGGTTTACGGCCCGGGCTATCTCGTCTGCGGCGATGCGGCCATGCTGTCCAACCCAGTCCACCGCGAAGGGTCGAACCTGGCTATGGTCTCGGGCCGGTTGGCGGGTGAAACGGTGGTGCACGCCAAGGAGACAGGCGACTTTTCCGAGCGTCGCCTGGGTGAGTACAGGGGCAAGCTCGACAACTCCTGGATCATGCAAGACATGCGCAAGTACGACAAAGCCGTACCGCTGCTGGAGCACAACCCGCAGCTGCTGACGAAGTATCCAGAGATCGCTGACCGCGCCCTCGACGAGTTCTTCAGGGTCGACGGCACTTCGAAGTGGGAGAAGCAGTCGAAGATCCTGAAGATGGTCCGTAAGGAAGGCGGTCTGAAGATGATCTGGGACACCGTGAAAGCCGGCTGGGCCATGAAGTGACGTCCAAGCGCTCCGCTGGCGCCAACCGCGCCCTAACCCTGCCGCTAAGGGGCACCGCTGGCGCCAAACGCGCGGAATAACGGTGCCCGCGCTAGCTCTTGCTGACGTTGATCTGAATCGTGTGGTAGCCGCTCGCTCCGCCGGGGTAGCTCGCGGCAGCCTTCGCATCCTGGACGACGGCATTGGCGTCTGTCGTGCGCACCTGCAGCTGGTAGGCGCCTTCATTGCCCGGCGTCCACTCCGCCGACCACAGGACCCAGGTGAGCGGCGACAGAGGCGGGTTGAAGCCGGCTGCGGTCCAGCTCCTCCCGCCGTCAGTGCTGTACTCGACCTTGCTCACCCCGCGGGTGCCTGCGAACGCCACGCCTGACAGCGATACCGCTCCGAGCTTGACGATGTCCGCGTCGCGCGGGATGTCGAATCGCGCAGTGGTCTTGACGACTGCGTTGTGGTCCCAGCCCTGCATCTCCCAGTAGCCGCCGCTTTCGTGGTCGACGAGGTCGATCGAGTCGAGCCACTTGGGTCCCTTCATGCCGTAGTGGCCGGGGAGCAAGATGCGGGC
>CATPBF010000071.1 GCA_955652585.1 Candidatus Dormiibacterota bacterium
ACGTTGACCTGGACCGCCTTCGGCTTCGACAGGAACTGCCTCTTCACAGCATGCTCCAGCGCTTCGAAGGGGATTCCGAGCAGGCCGGCGACCACGCCGACGTAGAGCATGTTGGCGAGCTGCTTGCGGAGCGTGTCGCTCTGGATCTTTGCCTTGGCAAGCTTCGCGAAGGGCACCGGGTAATAGGTGACGTCGGACCTGACGTCCGCCGTGGAGTACACCTCTTCGTAAATCACGACTCCCCCGGCGCGCACCGTACCCAGGTCCTGGTGCCAGGTCGCGGGGTTGAAGGCGATCAGGATGTCGACCTGGTCCCGGCGCGCCATGTGGCCCTGGGGCGTGACCCGGAGCTGGTACCAGGTCGGCAGGCCCTCGATGTTGGAGGGAAAGACATTCTTGGGGGCGACCGGGATTCCCATGTGGAAGATTGCCCGGGTCAGGATCAGGTTCGCCGTTTGGCTCCCGGAGCCATTGACGGTGGCGGCCTGGATGGTGAGGTCGTTGATGATCTGGTTGGTCACTTGGTCATGTGCAGCGGAGTGGGATTTTACGCGCACGTGCGAGCCGAACCAGGTATTCAAGTCGCCAATTGGGTAGAGTCCACAACTTGTGAAGGTCGGCACCCCCAGGGAAACCGCGCCCGACGAACGCCGGGTGGCGCTGGTCCCCGACACCGCCACCAGGCTCGGCGCCGCCGCCCTCGAGGTGACCGTCGAGTCCGGCGCCGGGTCGGCGGCATACATCACCGACGAGGCGTACCAGCAAGCCGGCGCCAAGATCGTGAAAAGCGCCGCCACGCTCTTGGGCGAGGCGGATGCCGTGCTCAAGGTCCAGGCCCCGTCGGCCGCCGAGGTCGAGCTCATCAAGAAGGGCGCGGTCCTGATCAGCTTCCTGCAGCCTGCCACCCAAGGCGACACCGTCCGGGCCCTCGCCAAGCGGGGAGTCACCGCCTTCAGCCTGGAGCTGGTGCCGCGCATCTCGCGGGCGCAGTCGATGGACGCGTTGTCCTCCCAGGCGTCGGCAGCGGGCTACAAGGCGGTCCTGATGGCCGCCGGCCGCCTCGGCAAATTCTTCCCGATGATGATGACCGCGGCCGGAACCATCCCCCCAGCGCGGGTGCTTGTAATGGGCGCCGGCGTCGCCGGCCTGCAGGCGATCGCGACTGCGCGCCGGCTCGGCGCCGTGGTCTCCGCCTACGACGTGCGCCCGGCCGTCAAGGAGGAGGTGCAGTCCCTGGGCGCGACGTTCATAGAGCTTGCCCTCGAGACCCAGGAGGGAGAGGGCGGCTACGCCAAGGAGCAGTCCGAGGAGTTCTTGCGCAAGCAGCGTGAGCTCATCGGCGAGCACGTCGCCAAATCAGACGTCGTCATCACCACCGCCGCCGTGCCCGGCCGCCGGGCGCCGCTGCTGGTGACGGGCGAGATGGTGAAGGGCATGCGGCCTGGGTCGGTCATCGTCGACCTGGCGGCCGAGACGGGTGGCAATGTGGAGCTGACCAAGGCGGGCGCAGACGTCGAGGTGGGCGGCGTGACCATCATCGGTACACGAAACGTGCCGTCGACCATGCCCCTGCACGCGAGCCAGCTCTACGCGCGCAATGTCGCCAACCTGCTGCTGCACCTCGTCAAGGACGGAGCGATCGTCCTGGACTTCGAAGACGAGATCACGAAGGGCTCCTGCGTGACCCATGACGGAGAGATCGTCAACGAGCGCGCCAAGCAGATGGTCTCGGCCGCGAAATCGTGAACAGCGAGCTGCTGAACGAATTCACGTTTTTCGTACTGGCGGTTTTTGTCGGCATCGAGGTCATCTCCAAGGTGCCGACGATGCTCCACACGCCGCTGATGTCCGGCACCAACGCGATCCACGGCATCATCCTCGTGGGCGCGCTGGTGATCGCGGCGGGCGCCAGCTCGCCGGTCACCATCATCATTGGGTTGCTGGCCGTCGTCCTCGCCACTACCAACGTTGTCGGCGGCTTTGTCGTCACGGACCGGATGCTCGAGATGTTCAAGGGCCGCCAAACGACTAGGACTCAAGAACCGGTAAAGCCCAAATGACCCTCGTGTACGCCCTCGCTTACTTGCTGGCGGCGGTGTTGTTCATCCTCGGCCTCAGGCAGCTGAGCTCGCCCAAGACGGCCCGCAACGGCAACTTCACCGCCGCGGCCGGCATGGTCATTGCGTTGGGCGCAACCGTGCCGCAGCTGCACTTCACGGGCGCGGGTGCGGTCATCATCCTGCTCGGGGTCGTCATCGGCGCGGCGATCGGAACCATCGGAGCGCGCCAGGTGAAGATGACCCAGATCCCGCAGATGGTGGCCCTGTTCAACGGCGCCGGAGGCGGCGCCGCGGCACTTGTGGCCGTGGCGGAGCTGGTCAAGTTCGGTTCTCACCCGCCGCTGACCGAGGCTTTGCCCAGCGTGTTCAGCATCGTCATCGGCTCGGTCTCCTTTGCGGGCAGCCTGATTGCGTTCGCGAAGCTGCAGGAGCTGATGACCGGGACGCCGATCACATACCCGGGACAGCAGCTCGTCAACGGCCTGATCGCCGCTGCGATCATCGGCTTCGTGATCGCCGTGGTGGCGATCGCCTCGATCCCATTCTCGTTCCTGTCCTTGATGGTGCTTGCGCTCATCCTCGGGGTCGCCTTCGTCCTACCCATCGGCGGAGCGGACATGCCAGTCGTGATCTCGCTGCTCAATGCATTCACCGGGCTCGCTGTGGCCGCGAGTGGATTCACTCTCAACAACTTCGCGCTCATCGTCGCGGGGACCCTGGTCGGCGCCTCCGGCAGCCTGTTGACCAAGCTCATGAGCGACGCGATGGGCCGCTCGCTCGGAAACGTCCTGTTCGGCGCATTCGGCAAGGTGCAGGCCGCCGCCGGCGCGGCGGCGGGGAAGGAGGGTCGCACCGTCCGCACCGGTTCGGTCGAAGACCTCGCGACGCTGCTCGCATATTCGCGGCTCGTGATCATCGTCCCGGGATACGGGCTCGCCGTCGCGCAAGCACAGCACGCGGTCCGCGAGCTCGCGGACCTGCTCGAGAAGAGAGGGGTGGAGGTGAACTACGCGATTCACCCCGTCGCCGGCCGCATGCCCGGCCACATGAACGTCCTGCTCGCGGAGGCGAACGTGCCGTATGAGCAGTTGAAGGAGATGGACGAGATCAACGACGAGTTCAAGAACGCCGACGTCGTGCTCGTCGTGGGCGCCAACGACGTCGTCAATCCCGCGGCGCGAAATACGCCCGGCAGTCCGATTTACGGTATGCCGATCCTCAACGCCGACCAGGCCAAGAACATCGTGTTCATGAAGCGCTCGATGCGGCCGGGCTTTGCGGGCATCGACAACGACCTGCTGTACGACCCGAAGACGATCATGTTGTTCGGGGACGCCAAGGATTCGCTGACGAAGCTGGTCAACGCCGTCAAAGCAGCGTAAATCCTCTCCCCATCGGGGAGATGGCCAGCAGAGGGGTGCGCCGGGAGCTGGCTTCGCCAGGCCCGGCGCCTAAAGGGGGGAGTTCCCCCCTTTTAGGAGAGGGGCGTGAGCCAGCATCAGCCAGCCGTGAAATGACACGAGCCCCCGACCATTGATGGACGGAGGCTCGCGCCGCGAAGAGGGTGTGGTGGCCCGAATCCTAGGGATTGGGCGCTCGATCGGTTAGTGCTTAACCTACAAATCGAGCCCCGTTTCGTTGTGGCGCGATGCAGGGCACCTACAATCCTCGACGGTGGACGGCCGCGAGATCGTACTGCTGGTCACGGTCGCCCTGCTCGTCCTCTACGTGATCGCAATCGGCGGTGCGACGGCGACAGCGATCCGCATCAACGAAGCCTGGCGCCGGCGCCCGGTGAAGGTGACCACGATCGGGCCGAGGGATGAAGGCGACGTCGTCCTGCAGGCTCCTGTCCTGCCCACTGCTCTCCGCAGGATCCGCCTGGTCGGCTGGATCGCGTTTCCCGTCGCCCTCGTGCTGGCGGTGTTCGCCAACCGCAGCTTCCCATGGATGGCGCCGCTGGCGGTGCTGGTCATGGTCGGGCTGAATGCGTTCTATTTCACCGCGATGCAGGGATTGGGCGAGCCGCTCACGCTCTCGAAGGACGGATTCCGCCTGGGCTTGCGAGGCAAGGAACGCTCTGTGCGCTGGATCCACGTGACCGACCTCGTCGGTGCGCGCCTGGGCGCCTTCAGCGGCATGAGGATGTCGGAGGCGGGCGAGTGGCAGGACCCAAAGCTAAGACCCAACGTCATCTTTTTCAGGCTCAATCGCGCCCTCGTGCACACACCCAAAACGCTCCTGCAGAGGATTCGGGGCTTCTCGTACTACGACGGCGCCATTCGCAATGCGTTCGGCGTGCCCACCGAGCAGCTGTTGCAGGCCATGCGCGAGTGGCAGCGGCTGGCGATCGATGCCGAATCGCCGCCATTTCGGCGTCCCCGCCCCGGCGAGCAAGCCAACCGAGGAAAGCCGAACGCGGGCTAGGGGACGCCCCTACAAGCGGGACTCCTTCAGGACTCGCTCGAGCACCTTGGTGTCGAAAGGTGTCGAGAGCCGCAGCACAAAGTGCTGAAGGCCGGCGTCGAGCCAAGCCTTGATGTCGGCCGGCGTTCTCACGTTCACGTTGGCGGTGCGCTCGATCTCCTTCGGGTCACGGCCGATGCGATGGCACCACTCGTCGAGGATCCCCGACTTACGTGCATATTCGTCTGGGTCTCCGAGCGCGTTCCACATCTGCGCGTGCTCTGCCACGAGCCGAAGGGTCACCTTCTCGCCTCCGCCGCCGATGAGGATCGGCATCGGTCCCGCGGGCCCGGGCTTCAGCTTCTTGATGCGCTCCTTGATTCGTGGCAGCGCCTCTTTGAGAGTGAGCAGCCTGTCTCTCGCTTCGCCGAACGTAAACCCGTACTCGTCGTAATCGCGCTCGAACCATCCCGCGCCGAGGCCGAGCACGAACCGGCCGCCCGAAAGCTGGTCGATGGTGCCCGCCTGATAGGCGATGAGATCGGGATTTCGATATCCGATCGCGCTGACCATCGGACCGATCTGTGGGGCTTTGGTGTCGATCGCCGCCGCCGCCAGCAGCGACCAGCATTCGAACTGGTTGCCGTTGGGGTCGCCGTAGAGCGGAAAGAAGTGATCCCAGAACCAGATGCTGTCGACGCCGAGTTCGTCGGCGCGCCGCCAGGCGTCTCGCAGCTGGCCGATCGTGCACTGCTGCGGATGAATCGTGACCCCGACCTTGAAGCGCCTCGTCTCCGACATTGGTCAGGGATTATCCTCTCCCTCTCATGACGAATCGCTGGACGCCGGTCGAGGTCGACGCGGCTACTGCCGGCCAGGATTTCTGGGCGCGCTTTCACGCCTATCGCCGGTTGCGACATGCCGAGAGGCGCCCCGACGATCCGATCCGGCCCGACCGAGTAATCGAGGACGGACTGAAGCGCAACGATCCGTTCGAAATCCACTACCGATACGAGATCTCAGACGGCGGCAAGATGTTGAGCTGGTTCAGCGCCGAGGCGACCAGGCCCGGGGCGCCGGGCTACGAGTCCAACAAGCACCTGTTGTGGGTCGAGTGTTCCGTGCACCGCGACCACCGGCGCCGCGGCATCGGCCAGAGCTGGATTCCACTCGTGCTCGAGATCATGGACCGGCATTCGTACACGACCGCAGGCGCCGAAAGCGAAGAGGCTTCCGGTCACGCGTTCCTGAAATGGATCGGTGCCGAAGCCAAGCTCACAGGCGCGGAGAACCGCCTGAAGCTGGCGGACGTCGACTGGGCGATGATGCGCCGCTGGGTTGAAGACGGGCGGAGGCGCTCACCCGAAACCAAATTCGAGTCCTATGACGGGCGCTTGCCGGAATCGATGCTCGACGATTACTGCCCGCAGCTGTCGAGCCTGCTGAACACGATGCCCTTCGAAGACCTCGACCATGGCGAGATCGTCGAGACGCCGGCAATGGTGAAGGAGTGGTTTGCCCGCATGGACATGTCGGGCGAGGCAGGGCACTGGATGCTGACGCGCGAGCCCGATGGGATCATCTCCGGAATCACCGATATGTACTACGCGCCCTACAGCCCGACCATCGTTCATCAGGGCTTCACGGGCGTGCGGCCCGATGCGCGCGGGCGTGGGCTCGGCAAGTGGCTGAAGGCTGCCATGGCGATCCACCTGCACGAGCTCTACCCCGATGCCGGGTGGTTCATCACCGACAATGCGGGCTCCAACGCACCGATGCTGGCCATCAATACCAAGATGGGGTTCAAGACTTACCGGATCGGCAGCGAATACCAGATCACGGGCAACCGTCTGGCCGCCCGATTTCAGGAGCTGGCCGGAGCCCTCTAGCGGTTTACGCCCGTCTTGTGCGCTGGATGCTGCGTG
>CATPBF010000072.1 GCA_955652585.1 Candidatus Dormiibacterota bacterium
CACGCGGCCGACCCCAAGGGTTACGCCGCCGAGCAGGCCGAGCAAGTCGAAAACCGCAGCCTCCATCTGAGCATGTGGGAGGACGGTTCTTATCTGCTCAACGGGTACCTCGACGCGGTCGGTGGGGCGGCCGTGCGCACGGCGCTCGAGCCTCTGGCTCGCAAATCCGGCGAGGATGATACCCGCGAGCTGGATCGCCGGCTGGCCGATGCCCTGGTCGAGTTGGCAGAGGGTTCTATGCCGAGGGTGCAGATCCAGGTCACGAGCTCGGTGGAAACCCTTCTGGGCTTGGCCGGCGCCCCGGCGGCCGAGATGGACTTCGCGCTCCCGATCTCAGCCAAGACGGTGGAGCGATTCGCATGTGACTGCGGCGTGACGCGCGTCCTGCTGGGATCGGAATCGACTGTGATCGACGTCGGGCGCTCCAAGCGAACCGTGTCGGGCCCTGCGCGGAGAGCGCTCAACGCCCGCGACGGCCACTGCCGGTGGCCGGGTTGCGACCGGCCCGCGAAATGGAGCGCAGCGCACCACGTGGTGCACTGGATCCGTGGCGGATCGACCGATCTCTCCAACCTCATCCTGCTCTGCCACCGCCATCACTGGATGGTCCACGAGGGCAAGTGGCAAATCGTGCTCAGCGATGACGGCCGGATGCTGACCATTCCGCCGACCACGACGTTCGGGCAGCGGGCGCGCGGGCCGGACTAATAAGCTATTCGCCCGGCTGCCAAAGTGCGATGACGTGGTCCTTGCGCACGATGGTCATCTCTACCCATCGTTCCTCGTCGTAGGTCGCGCGCGCGTACGCGGCGGCGAGGTCGTCGTCCGGAGCGACGACGCTGCCCACCTGGTGCAGCGGCTCCGCACGTGTCTTACGAGCGAAGACCTCGTACTCGACGGCGTCGCCGCTGACTCGTTTGTAATTGGTTGTCAAACGGCCAGGCCCCAAGACTCGAGCGCATCGCGGCCGGCTTGGGTCATGCGGGCGCTTGTCCAGGGTGGGTCCCACACGACATTGACGCGCACCTCGCGCACACCCGCCTCGCGCAGCAATCGTTCGCGCACGTCCTCGAGTATGAAATCGGAAGCGGGGCAGCCCATGGCGGTGAAGGTGAGGTCGACTTCGACGACGCCGTTGACCTCAGTGATTCCGTAGATCACACCGAGGTCGACGAGATTCACAGGCATCTCGGGATCCTGCACCTCGGCAAGAGCGCTCCAGAAACGCTGGGTCATGACCCGTTCTTGTGGTGGGTCTTGCGGAACTTGTGGAATTCCTCCTGGAACATGGCGACCATCTCGGCGTTCCGAGGCCCGCGTGCCCGCCAGCGCACCAGCACGTCGTCCCAGGTACTCGGTTGCGAGAAATCCCACCGCTTCGCCTCGGCGTCGAATGTGCAAGGGAAGGGATAGTCCAGCTCCCACACGTCCTTGCCGTCGCGCGTCTCTTTGTGCGCCGGGACCTTGATGCCGATCTGTTCGCAGTAAGGCACCACGGTGGAAAGCCACCACTGACGCAGCTGATCGTTGGTCAGGCCCTTGAGCCGGTACTCGAGCTGCGTCGAGTGCATCTTCAGGCCGTCCGGCAGGCCGAACCATTCGACGCTGAGCGGGAACATCCAGTCCACCGCGCGCTGCAGCTCATCCTTCGCCGAACCTCCCGAGGCGCTGATGCGCTTCATCCACGTTCGCCCGTTGCGGAGGTGGAAATTCTCCTCAGCCATCACCTTGTTGAGGCCGCGCTTCCAGGGGCCGTAAGAGCACTTGTCGTGGATGTCGCCGAGCAAGCAGAAGCCGGCCTGGTCGTACATCCCGTTGGCGACGACCAGCTCCGTCCAGCTGTCCAGCGGAACATCGAAGGCGTAGGGGTAACGGAAGCTCTTCGGGTCGCGGCTGAAGATCAGCTTCTCCTGGTCCTCGCCGAGCTCCTCGAGGATGTGGTACGCGATGTGTGCGTGCGCCAGCTCGTCCTGGATGATCGCGATGCCGGTCATGAAGGCGTTGATCGACGGCGCCCGCTTGGCGGCCAGGTAATAGGCGGGGGCGGAGATCAGCTCGGTGTCGCCGGAGACGATCAGGGTGTGCTTGAGCTCCCGAAGGTACTCGGGCGTCATCTCCTTGGGGGACTCGATGAGCTCGCCCGACTTGATCGTCTGGTCGAATTCGGCTGCAGTTGGCATCGCCTTCCATTCTCTGACAACTGGGGCGGGTAAAATCGGGTTTCGTTTCCGGGCCGCCGGCGCTTTGGCCCGCGCGGTGGTGGCTATAGCTCAGCTTGGTAGAGCACCAGATTGTGGATCTGGCTGTCGCGGGTTCAAATCCCGCTAGCCACCCCAATTTGTCCATCCGTTTCGTATATACTGAATGGGTGGACGATCGGCCGGTCGTCTGCGATTCCACCAATCGCCGGCACCTCGGTTCCGATCATCCCGAACGCCGCATTTCCGTAACCGAGATCGAAGAAGTGCTGAGCGACGTGGAACGAATCGAGATCGAGCTAGCCGATCGACAGGCGAATCAAGTGATCGGCCGGACCTCGGCGGGCCGGTGGCTAGTTGTGATCTGGATCGATGACCACAACGGTCGGTACCCAATCCATGCGCGAGAGGCATCCAAGCGAATTATTCGGAGGATTATCAAATGAAGACAAAGGCAACCAGGAAGCCGTTCAACGACCCATTCGACGAATTGAGCGATGAGCAGTTCGAGCGTGAGGTACTCGAGTCCCTCGATCAAGCAACAACCAAAATCTCGTTACGCGTCCCCAAGGAATTGCTAAGTCGAACCAAACATGTCGCGGAGCATCGCGGTGTTCCCTACCAGTCATTGATGAAGGCACTTATCGACCAAGGCGTTCGACGGCTTGAGCGGACAAGCCGCGGAACGAGGGGCGGGTCGCCAGGTGCCGAGTCCATCTGAACTTAACCGGGTAGTCGCCGACGTCGCCCTTCACTGCGGCGATTGGGTTTCAAGCGATTTGGCACGACATTCAATCGGGAGGCGGAACCCGGCCTTGTACACGTGATCGGCTTCCAGGCAAGCCGGTCGGGCGGTGACTTCTTCGTCAACCTTGGCGTGTACATGCGTGAGGTCGACGCACTTCTCCACGACTGGTGGGGCAGGAGCGGCAAGTCTGGTGCACCCGGACTCGATGCGGACGTTCGTGAGGAAGTTTGCTGGCTGGGGACGAGGTTGGGACAAGCCGGATCGATCGCGAGCGATGCTGTTCATCGCCGGGTTGACGCCGCTGCGACCAATCTGACCGGCGTGGACCTCTGTTTTCTGGCCATAACAATTGCTGCAATTGTTATGGCGATCGGCCCAGGCTGGCACACCCAACATGACATCCCAAGATCAGGACCGCAGCGGGTCTGTTAAGGACGAAGACGCCCTGGCCGCGGCAGGCGAGCGCGACATAGAAGGGCGCGACCGCGACCTGGCTGCGGACGTCCGTGACCGAGAGGCCGAGCAGCGCGACCGAGAGGCCGAAGCGGACAGGGACGATTCCGGGACTGACGAGTTGACCGGTGTGCGCCGTCGGGAGGCCGGCCTGGCCGCCCAGGATCGGGACGTCGCGGCAGGGTTGCGCGACCGAGAGGCCGAAGCGCGTGATGACGCGGCAGGCGATCTAGACCGAACCGCAGGTGACCGCGCGGCGAGCGACCGTCAGCACGCCGCAGATGAACGTGACCAGGCCGCCTCGCGGAGCGCTGGGGCTGCGGACAACCGCGCCCAAGCCATCAATGACCGCAGGGTGGCCGCCGAGGATCGTGCCCAGGCGGCCAAAGACCGCGACGATTCCGGGACCGACGAGCTGACAGGCGCGCGCCGTCGCGAGGCGGGGATGGCTGCCCAGGACCGTGATGTCGCCGCCGGTCTGCGTGACCGCGAGGCCGAAGCACGCGACGACGCGGCCGGTGATCTCGACCGAACCGCCGGGGATCGCGCCGCGACCAATCGCCGCCGTGCGGCCGACGAAGGTGCGCAAGCCGCCCTGGGGCGAGCTGAGGCTGCGGATTACCGGGCTCAGGCCATCAACGACCGCAGACTTGCAGCCGAAGATCGCGCCCAGGCTGCGAAGGATCGCGAAAATTCGGGGCTGGCCGCGCGGGCGCGCGACCTTGCCGCCGAGCAGCGTGACCGAGAAGCCGAAGCGCGTGACGACGCGGCCGCCGAGTTCGACCGGACCGCAGCGGATCGGGCGGCGAGCAATCGCCGGCGCGCGGCCGACGAAGGCGCCCGGGCCGACTCGGGCCGAGCTGATGCCGCGGATAGCCGCGAACGAGCCATCACAGACCGCAAAGTGGCGGCGGACGATCGCGC
>CATPBF010000073.1 GCA_955652585.1 Candidatus Dormiibacterota bacterium
CCGTCGGTGACGCCGTCTTCGGCAGCACGAGTGCGTTCAAGTCGGGGGCTCACGCGGAGTTCATCTGCATGCCGGAGAGCGCCCCTTTGGCGCACAAGCCCGCCGGCATGACCTTCGACGAGGCTGCCGCGGTCACGGACGGAGCGATCCTGGCCCTGATGTGCCTGGAAGCAATTCCTGTCAAGGAGGGGCAGAAGGTCCTCGTCTACGGGGCATCGGGGGCGATCGGCACTGCGGGGGTGCAGCTGGACAAACACTTTGGCGCCGAGGTCACAGCGGTATGCAATACCAAGAACGTCGAGCTCGTCAGGTCTCTCGGAGCCGACACCGTGATCGACTACACAACGGAAGACTTCACCAGGAACGGCGAGACCTACGAAGTCATCTTCGACGCCGTCGGCAAGCACTCGTTCAGGAGGTGCAGGGGCTCGTTGGAACGTGGCGGCGCGTATGTCGCCACCGACGGACTGCGGAATTTTGTCCTGGCGCTGTGGACCTCGCGGATCGGGGACAAGAAAGTGCTGTTCCCGATACCCCCTCGCTACACGAAGAAGAATGTTCTCTTCCTCAAGGGGCTGATCGAGGCTGGAAAGTACCGGGCGGTCATCGACCGGCGCTACCCGTTGGAGGAAGTGGTCGAAGCGACGAGGTACGTCGAGACGCAGCAGAAGACGGGGAACGTCGTCCTGACTGTCAGCGCCAGCTAGCCGAAAGCGCGCTACGCCTTTTCGATGCTGACGCCGATCTCTCTGGCGGGGGCTTGACAAACGGCGGCTGGGCCGTGTACTTTACCGATTAGTTACATAACCGAGGAGTTAAACGCCAGGTGACGCCCGATCGCCTCAGCCACACCTTCGCAGCGCTCGCCGACCCCACCCGGCGCGCGATCCTGGCACGCCTTGCGTCGGGCCAGGCCTCGGTTACGGAGCTCGCCGCGCCGTTCCAGATGACCATGCCCGCGGTCTCCAAGCACCTCAAGGTGCTGGAGCGGGCGGGCCTGATCGCCCGCGGCCGCGAAGCGCAGTGGCGCCCTTGCCGCCTCGAGGGGGAGCCGCTCCGCGATGTCGCGGACTGGATGGAGCAGTACCGCCGCTTCTGGGACGAGAGTTTCGACCGTTTGGACGACTACCTGCAGTCCATACAAAAGGAGAAGAAACACGATGAGCGACAGTAAGAACGGCAAAGGAGCAGCGACGATGGCAAAGACCGAGTTCATCTTCGAGCCGGGGCAACACGACATCACGATCACGCGGATCTTCGATGCCCCACGCGAGCTGGTGTTCAAGGCGATGACCGACCCCAAACTCATGCCCAAGTGGTGGGGGCCCAGGGACCACTGGACCAAGGTCGACAAGATGGACGTCCGGCCGGGCGGCAGCTGGCGGTTCATCAACGGCGACTCCAGCGGCAACGAGTACGGCTTCCACGGCGTCTATCACCTCGTGAACGCACCTGAGCGCGTCGTCCAGACCTTCGAGTTCGAGGGAGCGCCGGGACACGTCGCGCTCGACACGCTGATGCTGGAGGACCTGGGCGGCAAGACCAGGCTCGTTCAGCAATCCGTCTTCCAGTCGGTCGAAGACCGCGACATGATGCTTCAGACAGGAATGCAGACGGGGGCAACCGAAACCAACGACCGCCTGGCCGAGCTTCTCGTCGAGCTCGCCAAGAGCTAGCCAAGCACGCCCACCGCAGTCGACGGCGCCGCCGCTCTCGCGACCTTGCGGAGCGGCGGCTCGTGCTTGGGCCAAACTACGGTCTATGGCTCGTCCATCTATATATGAGTTCGCGGGGGGCGACGCCGCGTTCCTTTCGCTGGCCGCGGCGCATCACGAGCGCTGTCTCCAGGACCCTGAGTTGAACCATCCCTTCTCTCACGGCGTCAATCCCGCGCACATCGAGCACCTGGCTTACTACTGGGCCGAGGTCTTCGGCGGTCCCGCTCGTTATTCGGAGTCGCATGGTGGGCATTCCGGGATGCTCGAAATCCACGCCCGTCAGGGCACCGGCGAAGACTATGGCCCTCGCTTCGTGGCCTGCTTCATGCAGGCCGCCGACGACGTTGGCCTCCCGGACGATTCAGATTTCCGTGCCCAGCTACGCGCCTACATGGAGTCAGCGACGCGCGAAGTGGTTTCTTATGCGCCCCCGGAT
This sequence comes from Candidatus Dormiibacterota bacterium, assembly GCA_955652585.1. Taxonomy (GTDB): domain Bacteria; phylum Chloroflexota; class Dormibacteria; order Dormibacterales; family Dormibacteraceae; genus UBA10449. Next base: position 2,155 of record CATPBF010000073.1, read on the forward strand.
TCCCAGGTGCCGGCTCATCTGCCGGTACCTCGCTGGGGCTGGAAGGGCCCCGAGTAACGACACCATTTAGGGCTCCAGGGCGTTAATAATCTCGTGCCCCGGATCAAGATGGTCCAACCGTCGGAGGCCGATGGGCCCCTGGCCGAGCTCTACGCGACCGCCAAAGCGCAAAGCCCGATCGGCGTCGTGGCGGAGATCCTCAAGACCATGAGCCTGAGGCCCGACTTCCTCGCCGCCATCCAGGCCGCCTCGCGCATGCACTTCACCGATGGGGCGCTCACCCGGGCCCAGCACGAGATGATCGCGTCCTACGTCTCGGCGCTCAACCGCTGCCGGTATTGACTCAGCGCACACACGTGGTTCCTGCAGTTGCAGGGCGCAGCGTTCGAGGGGGCGGCCGAAGCACTCCGCAACGGTGACCTCGATGCCGCCGGCCTGACGCCACAGGAGCACTTGCTCCTGGAATTCGTGGGCACGATCGCGCGCGCGGCCTACCGCGTCACCGACGAGCAGGTCCAGGGCCTGCGCGACGTGGGCTGGACCGACGAGCAGATCGCCGAGGCCGCGTACGTGGCGGCGCTGTTCAGCTTGTTCGTTCGTCTTGCCGACACCTTCGATATCGAACCGCCGGCGGTGTACGAGCCGAACGGCATTCCCGCGGCGGTCACTCGCGAGGCCTAAGAGAGCTCACGCCCCTCTCCCTACCCTCTTCCCGAGGGGGAGAGGGGTTGGCTAGGGCGCCGGCGCCAGGCCGGTGTAGTCGACCCATATCGGCTGGTTGGCGCGGCTGCTCTTGTCGTAGTTGACTCCCCAGGTCTTGTCATACGAAGAACTGGAGCGCGAGACCACGTTGCCGGACGCGTCCCGGGTCGTGTAAGTGGCCGTTCCGCGCAGCTCGATCCCGACCAACCTGGCGGCCTGGGTGGCGAACTTCGGGAGGAAGAGCTGAATGCTGATCGAGTCGAAGCTATATGTCTTCTGGACGAAATTCCCGGCCCCGATGTCGGTGTTGATGACGTCGACGAATTCATTCAGGCCGTCGCCGGTCGCGCCCAGCTCCGCCAGCTTCAGGTCGTGGGAGCGGCGCGCCTCGGACTCGATGATGAGGTCGAGCACCGCGTCATGGGCCATCTTGGCGGCGACCTGCGAATCTATGGACGGGTCGAAGGAGGTCACGTTCGACGCGACGCTCGGCGTTGGTATCGACGGCAGGATCCACACGCGCGCCGACGCCGAGGCCGGCCCGGAATTCGCCGGAGGCGGCAAAGCGGCTCCCGCACTGGTCGATGCCCAGCCGGCGAGACCAGGCCCTGTGCCCACGATCAATGTGATGATCGGCGTCGAGCCGTCCGGGAGCTCGGCGGCCGCGTCCGGAATGTGGGTGGAGATATCGGCGGACACCGGTATCGCTCCAGCGAACACGGCCGCAACGGCGAGGGCGGCCGGCACGCGCCAGAGCCTGCGGGCGCCAAGCGCGGACAAAGGGCGGTATTCGGCGGCTTCGAACGGTGCGAAGAAGCGAGCCAGCGCGAACCGCCCTGCGCAGGCGATGACCAGGCTCGCGAGGATGGCCGTCTTGGTCCAGTACTCGAGGGCGGTGGGACCGAGGAGCAGCACTGCCAGGATGGCCACGACCACTCCAAAGACGGCCCTCGCCACCGGCCCGTCGGGCACGGTCCTTGGGTCCGGAATCATGAACAAGGCGAAAATCAGGATCTCGGGCGAGGTGACCAGGATCCGCCAGAGCTCCGAGCCACACATCGGGGTCACGTGCCAGCTGGCGACCATGCAGTGGTCCGGCGCCCCAACGAGCGCAAGGGCGACGAAGACCGCAAATGCGGCCATGAAGCCCAGCTCCAGGCCCAGCAGCCGAAGCTCCCACGCGATCAGCAGGCCGCCGACGATCAGAATCGCGTACGTCACGATCATCCACGGACCCATCGGTATCCACCACAGGTCCAGCGGCTCCACCCGAGTCGGCCCGAGGGCGACGAAAGCCGCCACCAGCGCGACGTTCGAGGGGTTGAAGATGTGCCTTCCGCGCCATCGGATCAGATACTTCGTCGCCATCCCGAGCGCCACCACGCCGATGAAGATCTCCGCCCCGTGAAGGGTCCACCACTGGCCGTGGAGAGTGCCCGGGACGCGCAGGATGAAGGCCGTGCTGTTGCCGGTCAGCAAGCCGCTCGCCGGCCAAAGGAGCTGCTTGTCCTTGAAGAAGGCGACGCCGAATTCAATCAAGGCGCCGGTGGCGAGACAGACGAGAATCTGGGCTATGGAGAGCCGGAATCCAAGCACGGTCTGGCCCAGCGCCTGGAGCGTCAGGAGCACCATCGCCACGTGCAGCCGGGGGTCGCGGATGCTGGGCAGGATGACCCGGTATTCGCGGCCGAAAATCCGCGCGGTCCTGCGCCTGGACCGCTGGGAGGAGGACGGTTGCGACGAGCCGTTCACGCTGGGGTAACGGGCAGGATACGCCCGCCGTTACATCAGCGGACAACCTTGATCAGCCTTCGCGGTGCGCTGCGCTCCTACTCCCACTTCGCCGGGTTGGCGGTGTCAGGCGCAGCTGTCCTCATCGTCCTCTCGGCGTGCGATCTTCCCTTTGGCCTCGGGACGCCGTCGACACGGACTCTGGAAGGTGGCGCCGCGGCCGGCCTCAGTGGGTCGAGCTTCGAGATGACAGGCACGTACACCGGCGCCGGCGTCAGCCTCCCGGTCCAGGTGGCGAGCGGCGCCCGCACCAGCTCCCCGGCACCGGCGCCGGCACCAGACACGACCTGGAC
>CATPBF010000074.1 GCA_955652585.1 Candidatus Dormiibacterota bacterium
AGCGTGCCGCCCAGCGACAACCCGGCCACGGTGAGCCGCTCGCCCAGGCCCGCCCCGGCCTCCGCGGCTCGGGTGGCCAGCGCCAATAGCTGCTCCGAGCGCAGCTCGCCGACCGACGACGTGAGCCGATCCGAGTAGCCGTGGCGCGGATACCTGGGGATGAACACGTTCCAGCCCAGCCCGTAGAAGTGCTTGCCGAGCGCATCGAACTGCTGAGGGCAGTTCGTAAACCCATGAAGAAGGACGAGGGAGCGCTCAGTGCGGCGGCCGTGGGTGTAGAGGCGCGTTTGACAGACCGGGTTGACGTTGGGCCCGTCGAGGTTCTGGATGCCGGCGGCGATCTGCAGTCCAGCTTCATACGCATCGCCGCTCATTCGCGTACGGGATACTAAGTCGCGGTGTGGATTTCGAGCTGACGCCGGAGCAGCGAGCGGTGCGCGAGCTGTGCCGGGACTTTGCCAAAGAGGTGGTGGCGCCGGCCGCCGGACAGCTCGATCGCGAGCACGAGTTCGGCTACGACATCGTTCGCCGGATGGGCGAGCTGGGCTTGTTCGGGTTGCCGTTCTCAGAGGAGTACGGAGGCGCGGGCGCGGACTTCCTCTCCTTATGTCTTGCCATCGAGGAGATCTCGCGCGCCGACGCGGGCGTCGGCATCACGCTGGAGGCGGCCGTGTGCCTGGGGGCTGCGCCGATCCACGACTTCGGGACCAAAGAGCAAAAACAGAGATGGCTGCCCGACCTGCTGGCGGGAAAGAAGCTCTGGGCGTTCGGCCTCACGGAGCCGGAGGCGGGCTCGGATGCCGGCGCCACCAAGACTCGCGCGGAGCAGCGCGATGGGCACTGGGTGGTCAACGGAGCCAAACAGTTCATCACGAATTGCGGCACGAGCATTTCGGCCGGCGTGACGGTGACCGCCGTCACGGGCAAGACCAAGCGTGGTGGCCCGGAGATCAGCGCCATCATGATTCCAACCGGCACGCCGGGCTATCACGTGCTCGAGTCATATCGAAAGCTGGGCTGGCACTCGTCCGACACTCACCCGTTGAGCTTCGAGGACTGCTCCGTTTCGGAGGAGAACATGCTCGGCGAGCGTGGCGGTGGATACCGGCAGTTTCTCAACACACTGATGGGCGGACGGATTGCGATTGCGGCGCTATCGGTCGGCCTCGCGCAGGCGTGTCTCGACGCATCGCTCAATTACGCAAAAGAGCGCCGAACCTTTGGCGTCCCCATCTCCAAGCATCAGGCGATCCAGTTCAAGCTCGCCGACATGGCGATGGAGACCGAGCTCGCGCGCACGATGGTGTATCGCGCCGCCGTCGCCTATACCCACGGCGGCACCAACACGTCCGACGAGGTGCGAATGCTCGCCGCCATGTGCAAGCTCTTCGCCTCGGAGACCTCGAAGCGAGCCGCCGACCAGGCCGTGCAAATCCACGGAGGCTATGGGTTCATGGAGGACTACCCGGTCGCGCGCTACTGGCGCGATGTCAAGGTCAACGAGATCGGAGAGGGCACCTCAGAAGTCCAACGGATGCTCATCGCCCGCCTGTTGGGTTGCTAGGGGGCTACCGGTAGACCCCGTTGTGGCCGAGGCTGTGCAGGCCGACGTTCGGGAAGTAGGTCAGGCCGTGGTCCTCGGCGCCGACGGCGATCCTCGCCATCAGCTCGCCCGTGGTCGTGTTCATGACGTACACGGTTCGGTTGTATCGGCCAGAGGCCCAAAGCTGGGTGCCGTCGGGATTGAGCTGAAGCATGTCAGGGCTGCCTCCGCCCGGGATGTACCACTTGGCGACCACCGAGCGCGACGCGAAGTCGATCACAGAAAACGAGCCTTCGAGCCGGTTGGAGACGTAGAGCGACTTGGTATCGCGGGACACCTGCAAACCGTGCGCGCCGCGACCGGTTGGAATGAACTGGATCTCCCTCATCGCGACGGGATCGACCACGGATACGCCCATGCGGCCCTGGTTGGTCACGTAGAACACCGAGCCGTCCGGCGAGAGCTTGACGTCGATCGGCAGGCCGCCGACGTTGACGGCCCCCACGAGCTTCATGTTCACGGTGTCGACCTTCGCGACGACACCTGAATACTCGGTCGAGATCATGAGGTAGCTGCCGTCGGCGCTGAAATCCATGTGATCTGCGCCCGGCCACGGGATGCCGACCGACCCGAGCAGCGCCCACCCGTTATGCGGGTCGCGGAACTCGATCCGCTGCAGGCGCTCGACAACGTCGATCGCCTTCGTCCCGTCAGGCGTGAAGTAGAGGTTGTACGGAAACGGGATGTTGATCGTCTGGCCGCTGGGGCGTCCGGTGTGGATGTCGATGACGGTGAGGCTGCTCGACCCCTCGTTGTCGACATAAAGCGCGCTCATATCCCAGGCCGGCGCGATGTGGTGCGGGATGTAACCCACGCCGAAGTGGTCGATCACCGCGAACGTACGCGGGTCGATCACGTCCACGGTGCCGGCGGTGCTGTTGGGGACGTAGACGCGGGGCGGAAGCTCACACAGCGGACACGGGACGACGCCCGACATCGTGTTCGCATAAACGTTGAGCGGGCCGGCCGGAAGCGCCGCCTGCTGGACATCGGGTGCGGGCAGCAATCGAGTCGGTTCGGTGTCGGCCGGGACTGCAGCCGTCTGGGCCACGCTCGGCGCGTTCCACACCACCGCGAACACGACCACCGCGGGGCTGACGATCGCCACCGCGAGGATGATTGCGGACGCGATGCGAACTGGCCGGGACCGCATCAGCGACGAGATGAGCTTACTCGTCCGGAAGATCCTCAAGCTTGGGGGCGAGCTCACACACCCACCGACCGTCGTCCAGCCGGCGGATGAAGCGCCCATAGCCCTGGTTGCGCGCGACGTTCAGGAACTGCTCCTGCGTGATCAGCGTCCGCAGGCGGGCCAGGTCGGCGTAGGTGCTGTCGCGCATGATGCCGCCGACCACTCCCGCCAGCTCCCTCCATTGGCCTTCGGAGAGCGGCTCACCGTAGCCGGCGATCGTCACCAGCAGGGCGGCGGTGGCGCCGGTGATCGTCTCGGGCAGGAGCTTGTCCGATTTGGCGCGGGAGATGATTTCTCGGCCCGTGCTGATGATGTCGGCAATCCGGTCCCTGCGCACCCCGATGATGTCGCGTCCGCTGCCTACAGTCGTGCCTTCGAGGTATCTGGGTCCTGCTTCCATGCGCAACCGAATATTGTAGTTGGCCCCCCGCATGGACTTTGATCTGCCGCCGCCGCACGCAAGCTTTCGCGACGCCGTGCGCGAGCTCGCGCAAGGCGTGGCGCTGCCCCTTGCAGCCGAGGTCGATCGCGACCACCGGTTTCCCGACGAGGCGCTGAAGGCGGCAGCGGAGGCGGGGCTGATGGGGGTTCTCATCCCGCGCAAGTACGGAGGCGCGGGGCTAGATGCTCTGGCCTTCACGCTCTGCATCGACGAGCTCGCCCAAGCCTGCGCCTCAACCTCGGTGATCGTCGACGTCCACACGAGCGTCGGCAGCGAGCCGATTCTGCTCTTCGGCACTGATGAACAGAAACGGCGATGGCTGCCCCGCCTTGCGTCTGGAGAGCTCTTGGGAGCGTTCGCCCTCACCGAGCCGGCGGCGGGATCTGACGCGGCGTCGCTGAAGACGAGTGCGCGCCGGACCGGTGACGGGTACGTCCTCAACGGCACCAAGGTCTTCATCACGAACATCGGACGTGCCGGCCTCTACATCGTCTTTGCCCGGACCGGCCCCGAGGAGCGCGCCGCAGGGGTGAGCGCGTTCCTCGTGCCCGCGGATACGCCGGGCGTCCGGGTCGGCCAGATGTTCAAGAAGATGGGCCTGAACGGATCCCCGACCGGCGAGCTCGTGCTCGAGGACGTGATGGTGCCGATAGTTAACCGGCTGGCGGCCGAAGGTCAGGGCTTCACCGTCGCGATGCGGGCCCTCGATTCCGGCCGGATCGGTATCTCCGGCCAGGCGCTGGGGATCGGACAGGCCGCAGTCGACGAGGCCACGGCACTTTTGCGAGGACGTTCGAGGGAGCAGGGCGACGATTTCACCCTGGCCGAAATGGCCACACGGCTCGAGTCCGCCCGACTGCTCGCCTACAACGCCGCCTGGCAGTGCAGCACTGGACGGCCCTTCACGCGGTCGGCCTCGATGTCGAAGCTGCACTGCACCGACACGACGATGCAGGTTGCGCTTGACGCCCTGCAGCTGGCCGGTGAGGAGGGAGCCGTCTCGGGCAGCCCATTCGAGCGCCATGTCCGCGACGCCAAAGCGTTGCAGATCTACGAGGGCTCCAACCAGGTCCAGCGAATTGTGATTGCCCGAGAAGTGATCCAATAGCCAGATGGACTTCGACTTCTCCGAGGACCAAGTCGCGATCCGGGACACGATTCGCGAGCTCGTGCAGGACCGGGTCGCCCCCCGGGCGGCCGAGATCGATGAGAAGGCCGAATATCCG
>CATPBF010000075.1 GCA_955652585.1 Candidatus Dormiibacterota bacterium
GGCGTGCTGGTGTGGTCGGCGGCGGTCGTGGTCCTCGGTCACCTGTCGGGCTTTTGGGTACCTGCCTTCGTACTCATCGCCGCGACCCCGTTCATGGCGACGGTTTACGTCGCGATCGGCGTCGTCTTCGGGGACCTGTCGGCGACATCCACACGCGGGGTCACGATGGGGATGTACGGCACGATCTTGTTCCTCGGCCTTGCCGCCGGCCCGCTCGTTTTCGGTCCGGTGGTCCAGAACTTCGGCTACGCGGCCGGCTTCACAGCGTGCGCGGTGGTCGCGATTGCGCTCGCGCTGGTAATGGCGGCTTTCCACGCCGAGCCTCTGCGGCGACGCTCTGGGGTGAGGCTGCCTCCGCCGACGCCAGGGACTTGAGGAATTCGTCGAGCACCTGTCGATGGCTCGGAAAGGCCAGCGGCGGCAGCGAGTCCAAAGTGAAGACCCTGACCTCGAGCATTTCCGGGCCGGCGCTGAGCTCAGCGCCGTCCACGAGCCGCGCGCGATAGGCGATCCCGACCATGCTAGGCGCGTCCCGTTTGTGGACGTGATAGACGCAGATCAGGGAGGTCAGCTCGACCGCCGCGTTGATCTCCTCCATGCACTCGCGCATCGCCGCGTCGGCCGGATGCTCGTCATCGTTGACGAAGCCACCGGGCAGACACCAAAGCCCGTAACCGGGCTCGATTGCGCGACGGCCTAGGACCACACCTCCGTCCACCTCGACGACGACCGCCGACGCCACTTTCGGGTCCCGCCAGAGGACGAAGTCGTCGTTCGGGCATGCCTCGAGCTCGCGGCCTTCGATGATCCTGGTCTCGAGCACCGATCCGCAGCGAACACAGTAGTGGGGCATAAGGCTCTTCCAATAGTGCACGTCTGCCTTGCCTCACGCCCCACTCCAGACCTCTCCCCCGAGGGGAGAGGGTATCTATGCGTGCTGCTGTTGTCGGGCCGGAGCAGCCTTCATGTCGGCCAACCGCACCTGGTTGCGGCCGCCCATCTTGGCGGCATACAGGGCCTGGTCGGCGCGCTCGATGAGGGAAGTGAAAAGTGCGGCCTCGGCGGTGGCTGCGACCCCGATGCTGATGGTCAGCTTCAGTCCGCCCGGGAAAGTGTGCGCGGCTACCTTCGCGCGAATGCGCTCGGCGAGAATTCGAGCGCCGGCGTCATTTGTCTCGTGCAGGATGAGCGCGAATTCCTCGCCGCCGTAGCGCGCACAGACGTCCGATTCTCGCGCTCCCGTGCTGATGATCGACGCGAGCTCGGCCAGCACGGCATCGCCCTGCAGGTGGCCGTAAGAGTCGTTCACGCCTTTGAAGTGGTCGAGGTCGACCATCAAAAATGCAATCGGCTTGTGATGGCGACGCGCGCGCTGCATCTCCTTCAGGAACTGCTGCGCCAGCGCGCGGCGGTTGGGCAGCTTCGTGAGCTCGTCGGTGAGCGCGTTCTCCTCCTGTGCCTGGAAGAGCTGCGCGTGGCGGATTGCGATCGCCGCTTGCGACGCGACCCCGATCAGGAGGTCACTCTGGTCCTCGGTCAGCTCGCGCCATGCGTTGAGGTAGAGCTCCAGCGCTCCCATCAACTGGCTCGAGCGCTGCACCGGCACCACGAGCACGTGCTGAGGGTGGCCTCCCGCCTCGAGCCCCGGTGCCGTGTCTTCGGCCAACCGCACGACGACCGGGCGCATGGCCGCCAGCGCCGACCTTAGGGGCTCCTCGCTCAGGGCGCGGACGCTGCCGCGCGGACGATGGGTCAAACCATATTGGGCCTGGCGGCGCATCTCGGCTTTGCCCGGCACCACCAGGTACATCGCGCCCGCTACCGCGCCCATGATGCGTCCGGCATGCCCGATGGCCACGTCGAGGACCTCCTCGAGACCCAATGACGAGTTGACAGCCGACGCCATCGCCAGCAGGAGCGCGGCGCGGTCGCGGGCGCCGCTTTCGTCCTCGAGGGCTGCCTGCAGGCGGCGCGTCATGCCGCGCATGCGCATCAGGGCGATCGTGAGCAGCACCAGCGCGACGATGAACAAAACGGAGGTGACCAGAAGGACGGCCGCTATATCCAAAAAAACACCCTCCCCGGGGTCGAAGTTGTCATAGGTTAACGCCCAGGGCGACGACGTTGATCCCGGGACGTGACCCGGCTTCGGGGACGGGACACTTTATACTCGGTTCCGACCTGGAGCCGATCTCTTTCGACGACCTGCCCATCGGCGGCGAGTGGACGACCCGGCGGCGAACCATCTCGGAAGCTGAGATCGCGCTCTTTGGCGCACTGGCGGGCGACTTCTCCCCTCTCACGATCGACGCCTCGCACGCAGGCGCCCGCTTCGCCCCACCGGCGCTCCTGGTGGCCGTGGCGATCGGGCTCGGGACGATGGACATGCCGGTCCCGTCGGTAGCCGAGTGGGAGTGGGTCAACTGGAAGTTCCCCCGGCCCGTCAAGGCGGGAGAAACGATCTACGCCCGCTGGACGCTCACCCAGAAGCGGCCGCCGGTGGGCGGTGCGCCCACAGCCATCGCGGTCTGGCGGGTGGACGTCCATACCGCCGACGGGGCCTTGTGCGCCGAAGGGGAGGTGGGGGCGAGCGTGCGGCGCA
>CATPBF010000076.1 GCA_955652585.1 Candidatus Dormiibacterota bacterium
CGCCTCAAGCGAGCCCGCCGGTCGCGCGACTCATGGATTACGGACGTTTCAAGTTCGAGACCATCAAGCGCGAGAAGGACCAGCGGCGCAAGCAGAACGTCATCAAGCTCAAAGAGATGAAGCTCCGGCCCAAGGTGGCCGAGCACGATTTCCAGACCAAGTTCAAGGGTTTGAAGCAGTTCTTGGAAGCAGGCGAGAAGGTGAAAGTGACGATCATGTTTCGGGGCCGCGAGATGGTCCACCAGGACATCGGGAGGAGAATCCTCGACCGGGTGGCCGACGACGCACGCCCCTTCGCTGTCGTCGAGCGCCAGCCGCTCCTCGAAGGCAAGAACCTTTTCATGATCCTCGCGCCCAGCCGGGCCGGAGGCGCCGCGAGCGCCACCAAGGAGACGGCCACCAGTGCCTAAGATGAAGACCCGCAAGGGTTTCGCCAAGAGGATCCGAGTCACCAAGACCGGCAAGCTGATGCGCGCGAGCGCGTGGAAGAGTCACCTGCTCGAGCACAAGTCCAAGAAGCGCAAGCGCAACTACGCGAAGAAGCAGTCGATCGCCCAGGCCGACCGCAAAGAAGTGCGCCGAGCACTGGGCATCTAGGCCATGGCACGCATAAAGCGCGGCGTCCCGGCTCACCGCCGGCACAAGGCGATCCTCGACCGGGCCAAGGGTTTCCGGCTCTCGAAGAAGCTCCTTTTCCGTCCCGCCAACGAGGCGGTCCTTCACGCTCTCGCATACGCCTACCGCGACCGCCGCCGCCGCAAGCGCGAGATGCGGCAGCTCTGGATCGCTCGCATCAATGCCGCCTCGAGGCAGTCGGGCCTGCCCTACAACAAGCTGATGCACGGCCTTCGCCAGGCCGGAGTGGAGATCGACCGCAAGGTGCTGGCTGACCTGGCCGTGCGCGATAGCGGTTCCTTTGCTCGGCTGGTGGAGGTTGCGAAAAACTCCCTCTGACCAGCACCTAATCAGCAGCCCGGACAACGAGGTCGTTCGCCGCTTGCGGCGCCTCGCCACCCGGCGCGAACCAGGCTTCGTCCTCCTGGAGGGTCCGCGCGTGCTCGCGGAGGCCGAGGCGGCCGGCCTTGAGCTGGAGCTCCTGGCGGTGCGCGAGGGAGAGGAATTCACGGCTCGATCTGACCAACGAGTCGCCCTCTCGCCGGGCGTTTTCCGCGCTGTCACGCAGACGGTCACGCCGCGGGGAGTGATCGCGATCGCCAGGATCCGGGAACCGGACGCCAGGGCTGCCCTCGAGGCGGCGCGCCGGCGGCGCTGGCCGCTGGTGGTGCTGGACGGCGTGCAGGATCCTGGCAACGTCGGCGCGATCTGCCGCACGGCGGCCGCGGCTGGAGCGCCCGCGCTCGTGGTGCTCGAGGGCACCGCGGACCCATACGGCGCGAAGGCGATCCGCGCCTCGGCGGGAAATGTGTTCCGGCTCATAGTCGCGCGCGCGGGGTGGAGCGACCTCGCCGGCCTGAATGGCTACGGCGCTGCTGCCTCGGGCGGCGAGCCGTTGGCCGAGGCCCCGTTGGAGAATGCGGGCATGATCGTGTTCGGCAGCGAGGCGCACGGCCTCTCGCGGTCCGACCTCAAGCTTGTCACCGTGCAGCTGAGCGAAGGCGTCGAATCCTTGAACGTCGCGGCGGCGGCGGCGCTGATCCTCTTCCAGATCAGACGGCGGCTCGCGGCATGAGCAATCCGCAGGAGCTCACGCAAGAGGCTCTGGCGGCAATCGCGCGCGCGCAGACCGAGGCCGAGGTCGCGGCAATCGAGGTCGACTACCTCCGCCGCAAGAATGGGCGCCTCAGCAGCCTTCTCTCGGAGATCGGCAAGCTGCCGCCGGAGGAGCGCGCCGCCCTCGGCCAGGCGGCCAATGAAGCCAAGCGCGCCATCGAGGCAGCCCTGGCCGCCAAGCGTCAGGAGCTCGAAGAGGCGCGGCTCGCCGACATCGCCGAGACCGAGGCGATCGACATCACGTTTCCTGGCCCGCCCCTCGGACGCGGCCACCTCCACGTGCTCACCCAGGTCCAGCGCCAGATCGAGACAGTGCTCGAGTCGATGGGCTACCAGGTCGAGCTCGGCCCTGAGGTAGAGACCGAGTGGTACAACTTCGAGGCCCTCAACATCCCGCCCGGCCACCCGGCGCGCGAGAACTGGGACTCCTTTTACTTCACCCCCGACTTGCTGTTGAGGGCGCACACGTCGCCGGTGCAGATCCGGGCCATGCAGCGCATCAAAGAACCACCGATCTACATCATCACGCCCGGCCGCTGCTACCGCCGCGACGCGCCCGAAGCCACTCGGCTGCCGTACTTCAGCCAGGTCGAAGGCCTGGCCGTGGACAAGGCCCTCACCGTCGGCGACATGAAGGGCACGCTCCTGTACATGATCCAGTCGCTATATGGCGAAGAGCGCAAGGTGCGAGTGCGCCCGAGCTACTTCCCGTTCACCGAGCCGAGCTTCGAGTTCGACGTGACCTGCGGCATATGCGCGGGCGCGGGCTGCAAGAGCTGCCGGCACAAGGGATGGCTCGAAGTTGGCGGCTGCGGGATGGTCCATCCCCAGGTCCTGCGTAACGGCGGCATCGATCCCACGAAGTGGAACGGCTACGCGTGGGGTTTCGGGATCGAACGGATGGCGATGCTCAAGCACGACGTCGAGGACATCCGGCTTTTCTACGAATCGGACCTCCGATTCCTCGAGCAGTTCTAGAGCCGATGAAAATCTCTTACGAATGGCTCGGCGAGGCGCCGGTGAAGCGCCTTGTGCAAACCCCGCGGTCGCCCGGACCGGGTTCCCCGATCCGGGGGCGCTTCAGCGGCTTCGGTCCGAAATCCGCACCCAGTCACCGCGATTTCGGACCGGGAAAGGTAGGGGACTGAAAGCGTGAAGATCAGCTACGAATGGCTCGGCGACTTCGTAGACCTCGGCGGCGTGTCGCCGAAGGAGGCCGCGGAGGTGCTCACGCGACTCGGCATCGAGGTCGAGTCGCTGAACGTGATCGACCTGTCGCAGATCATCGTGGGCAAGGTCATCGAGCAGAAGAAGCATCCGAAGTCACGTAACCCGCTCTGGGTGCATCAGGTCGACATCGGCGGTCGCACCGAGCAGATCATCGCCGGCGCCGACAACGCGGTCCCCGGCTCGCTGGTGCCGGTCGCGCTGCCCGGGACGACGGTGCCCAATGGCAAGCTCGTCAAGGACCTCAACATCGCAGGCTTCAGCGCTAAGGGAATGCTGTGCTCCGCCGAGGAGCTGCTGTTGGGCGATGACCACTCCGGCATCCTCATCCTGGATTCTGGCAAGCCGGGCGACTCGCTGACCACGGTCATCCCGAGCCAGGCGACGATGGATGTCGAGGTCACGTCCAATCGACCGGACTGTACGGGCCACCTCGGCGTAGCCCGCGAGCTCGCCGCGGGCGTGGACCGGCCGATGAAGGTCGATTTCATGCCCGCGTTCACCGGCAAGGCCGAACCTGCGGGCCGCGACCTCGTCAAGGTCACGATCGATGACTCCGACCTCTGCAGCCGCTACATAGGCGGAGTCATCACAGGGGTCAAGGTCGGGAACAGCCCAGATTGGCTCCAGCGCCGTCTGCGCGCTTGCGGCGTGCGACCGATCAACAACATCGTCGACATCACGAACTACGTCCTGCTCGAGTACGCGCAGCCGCTGCACGCTTTCGATCGGGCCAAGCTTTCCGGAGGCGAGGTGCACGTGCGCAGAGCGCGTGCAGGCGAGAAGCTGCTCTGCCTCGACGGCGTAGAGCGGGAGTTGACCCCGGAGATGCTAGTCATCGCGGACGCAGACAAGCCCGTCGCGATCGCCGGCGTCATCGGCGGTGAGGAAACGGCCGTCACCGACACAACCACGGACATGTTGCTGGAGGCCGCGACGTTCAACGGTCCCAGCGTGCGCCAGACGGCGCGCGCGTTCGGCCTGCGCACCGAAGCCTCGGCGCGCTTCGAGAAGGGCCTGCCGGCGGAGCTCGCCCTCGCGGGCGCCAGGAGGGCAGCTGCCCTGATCGTCGAGCTCGCGGGTGGTGCGGTCCACCGTGAATGGGCCGATGTCTACCCGCGGCCCCAGGAGCCGGTCCGCATCAGGCTCAAGCCATGGCTTGTGGACGAGGTGCTCGGCATCCACGTCCCGCTCGAGGACTCCGAGGCGATCCTCGTCCGCCTCGGCTTTCACGTCCGCGTCCTTGGCGATGGGGAGTGGGACGTGCTTCCTCCAGTTTTCCGGCTCGACGTCAGCATTCCGGAAGACCTTGTCGAAGAGGTCGGCCGGGTCTGGGGGTACGACCGCGTTCCTCCCACCCTCCCAGGAAGGCAACGCGACCGATGGACGCCATCGACGCCGAGCATGGGCCGGCGACTGGACGCCGCGCGCCAGGTCCTCGCCGGAGCCGGGTTCACGGAAACGTGGAATCCGGCGCTCGTGTCGGGACGCGTGCTCGAACAGCTGCGGGTCGGGGCGCGAGCGCTGCGCGTCTCCAATGCGTTGAGCGATGACATGGATACGCTGCGAACCTCGCTCCTGCCCTCGCTTGTCAACGTGGTCGCGCTCAACCGAGATCGAGGCCGCAGCGACGTCAAGGTTTATGAGATCGCCACCGTGTTCCTCGCGCGGGTGGGCGACAAGACCACGCAGCAGCCTGAGGAGCCGCAGCGCCTGGGCGTGGTGGCCGACGCCGGAGCGACCGCCGAATCGGGCCGGGCGGCTTTTTACGCGATGAAGTCCGTGCTCGACGCATGCATCAGCGAGCTCGGGGCGCCTCCCTGCACGTTCCAGCGTGCGTCAGCGGAGCTGTTCCACCCGGGCCGTTGCGCGGCTGTCTTCCAGGACGCGCGCCAGCTCGGCTACCTCGGTGAGATCCATCCGAGCGTGGTCACAGGGGCCAACCTGGAGGGTCGGCTGGTGGCCATGGAGATCGATGTCGAGCCGGTTCTCGCCGCCGCGAGCGCAGTCCGCGCTCGGCCGCTGCCACGCTTCCCAGCGATCGAGCGCGATCTTGCGGTCGTGGTCGAGGAGCACGTCGCCGCCGGAGCCTTGCTCGCCGCCATCAAGGAGGCGGGCCGGGACGTCCTCGAAAACACCCGTCCGTTTGACGAGTACCGAGGCGCGCAGGTACCCGACGGATCCAAGAGCGTGGCCTTCGCCTTGACTTTCCGGAGCCCCGAGCGCACCCTGACGGACGCCGAAGTGGACAACGTGATGGTAGAGATCAAACTCGCATTGGAGAAGAAGCACGGCGCTAGGTTCAGAGAGTGAGAACCCTTAGGTGACCTGGGTAGACGCCATCCCGATCGTGCTGGTCCCCGTTTATGTCCTCCTGGGCTACTTCACCGGTGTCATGCGGCGCCTGATCGGATTGGTTTCCATTTATGTCGCCTTCTTCGCCGCCAACGCCATGGGGCTGCAGGCAGGCGCGATCCTGCAGCAGTCATCGGGTTACGGGACCGCCGACGGGCGCATTTACGGTTTCTTCGGGATCCTTTTCGCGGTCATCATCGTCATCGACGGCGCTGCGCAGCTCGCGAACAGCCAGATCCAGATCCAGGCAATTGTTTTCAACCGGGTGTCGGGGGTTCTGGTCGGATTGGTCACGGCGCTGCTCCTTTCTGTCCTGGTGACGTACGAGCTCCAGGCCGCCGGCAATCCATTCGGGGGCACCCAGCTCGACTCAGTGCAGCAGAGCGTCCGCGACGGGGTCAACGGCTCGCGTGTCGCGGTGCCGCTGGTGAGAGCGATCGGCAAGCCCATCGTTCAGCTCTTCGCGCCGGTGTTGCCGGTCGACCCACAAATCTATTTCGGCCCCGGTCCCGTCAACCCTTAAGCCAGGTTCCCCGGACGGACCGCCTATGAGCCGGGAACTTTTCGAACGCCTGCGTGAGCGCGCGGTCGAGATTCACGTGGAAGAGCACCTGCGGTCGCGCCTGCAGCGTGGCGAGTCGCTGCGTGTGAAGCTCGGCCTCGACCCGACAGCGCCCGACCTCCACGTCGGCCACCTCGTCGTGCTCGACGTGCTGCGAGCGTTCCAGGACGACGGACATACAGTCGTACTCATCGTCGGGGACTTCACCGCGATGATCGGCGATCCCAGCGGGCGGTCCGAAACCCGGCCGATACTCACGCGCGAGCAGGTCGATGCGGCTGCCCGCACTTACCTCGATCAGATTCACCTGGTCCTGGATCGGGAGAGGCTCGAGGTTCGGCGGAACTCCGAATGGCTGGGCGAGATGAAAGGCGCTGACGTTCTGCGACTGCTCGGCAAGGCCACCCTGCAGCAGGTATTGCAGCGCGAGGATTTTGCCGATCGTCTCAAGGCGGGCACGCCCATCGGCGCCCACGAGATCCTTTACCCGTTCAACCAGGCCTACGACTCGGTCGCCATCCGTGCGGATGTCGAGATCGGCGGCACCGACCAGCTGTTCAACCTGTTGTTCGGCCGCGAGATCCAGAAGGCTTATGCGCAGGACACGCAGGACGTCGCCGTATTCCCTCTGCTCGAAGGCACCGACGGCACGGTGAAGATGGGGAAGTCGCTCGGCAACTACATCGGCCTCACGGAGCCGCCGGAAGAGATCTACGGCAAGACGATGTCGATCCCGGACAAACTGACCGAAAAGTACCTGCGACTCGTCTCAGGCCTGGATGGACCCGAGCTAGCCGCCGTGCTTGCGATGAAGCCGCGCGATGCCAAGGCAGCGCTGGCGCGCCAGCTGGTCAAGCGACTGCATGGGGAAGATGCGGCCGCGCGCGCCGAATCCCATTTCGTGAACCAGTTCGTGCGCAAGGAGATTCCGGATCAGAAAGAGGAGCACAAGATCGAGGGCCCGACTGACGTCGTGAGCGTGCTCGTCGCCATCGGTATCGCCAACAGTCGAGGGGACGCGAGACGATTGGCCGAGCAGGGCGGAGTCCGCATCAATGGCGACAAAGTCGAGCCCACAGCTACTGCCGCGGCCGGCGATGTCATCTCGGCTCGGCGGCGGCATGTGCTCCTGAAGTGAACTAAAATCATCGAAAGCATGTTCGCAGGCAACATCTGATGTCAGGGCACTCCAAGTGGGCCGGCATCAAGCACAAGAAGGCCATCGTCGACCACAAGCGCGGCCAGGCCTTCACGCGCGCCAGCCGTGAGATCACGATCGCGGCCAAGGAGGGCGGCGGCAACCCCGAAGGCAACTTCCGGCTCCGCCTCGCGATGCAGAAGGCACGCGAGATCAACATGCCGACCGACCGCATCCAGAACGCGATCAAGCGAGGCACTGGCGAGCTCGCCGGCGAGAAGCTCGAGGAGATCCGATACGAGGGCTACGGTCCGGCCGGCGTGGCCGTCATGGTCGATGCCTTCACCGACAACCGCAATCGCACGTCGGCGTCCATCAGGCACCGCTTCTCCAAATTCGGAGGCAACCTCGGTGAGACGAACTCGGTCGGCTGGATGTTCGAACGCAAGGGCGTCATCACCGCGAACGCGGGCAGCAACGATCCGGAGGACGTCGGCCTGGCCGCCATCGAGGCCGGCGCCGACGACGTGCAGGTCGACGGCAAGTCGGTCGAGGTGACCACGCCGCCCGCAGCGTTCGAAAAGGTGAAGAAGGCCCTTGAGTCTCAAGGGGTCACGGTGGAAAACGCCGAGATCACGATGCAGCCGAAGCAGACGGTCCCCGTCGGCGAAGACAAAGCCGTCGGGGTGCTCAGATTGATGGAATCACTGGAAGAGGACGACGACGTCCAGCAGGTCTACGCCAACTTCGACATCCCCACCAACGTCCTTGAACGCGTCTCAGCACAGGTATGAATGAAATCCATTGACAGGTCGCAAGTAGGCCGGATTCACTCCGGCCGTCCCCCAGACATACATTCCCAAGCACCTCCCAATCGTGGCGAGGAGAAACCCCAGGAGGGTTTCCGAAAGGGAGGACCGCAGTCCTCTCTTTCGACTTTGATCCTCGGGATCGACCCCGGCCTGGCCGGAACCGGGTTTGCGCTGCTTTCCGGACCGGGCATGATCCTCTCGTCCAGCACCGTCGTCACCAATCCCGGACCCGACGGCGCTCGGCTGCTCAAGATCACGCGCCACTTACGCGCGCTACTCGCAGAGAACCCGCCCGGCGAGGCATCGCTGGAGGAATTGTTCATGGGTCGCAACGCCACGAGCGCCATCGGCGTAGCTCAGGCCCGCGGCGCGATCCTCGCGGTGCTCGAGGAGTGCGGCATACCCGTGTTCGAGTACAAGCCCGCCCAGGTGAAGATCGTCATCACCGGATACGGCAAGGCCGACAAGACGCAGATCGCTCGCATGCTCGGGGCGCAGGTCAAGCTGCCCGAAGGCAAGCTCGACGACCACGCGCTGGATGCCATCGCCATCGCTGTCTGCCACGCTCGCAGCCGACAGTTCTCTCGTGCGGCTGCGCGTTGATCGCCCACTTGAGCGGAAAGGTGCAACGGGCAGGCACCGATTTCGTGGTCGTCGACGTGGGGGGCGTCGGCTACATGGTCAGCGTCAGCGCAACTACTCGGCAGAAGGTGCCGGCCCCGGGCGCCCAGGTGGACCTCGACATCCACACCCACGTCCGCGAGGACCAGCTCAATCTTTATGGATTCGCGTCGGTCGAGGAGCTCGACCTCTTCGAGATGCTCATCCAGGTCGATGGGGTCGGGCCCAAGGTGGGCCTGAACATCCTCAGCGCGGCAAGCCTCGAGGTGCTCAAGCGAGCGATAGTGAGTGAGGATGCAGCGCCGATACGTCGAGCGAGCGGCGTCGGAGCACGCACGGCCGCCAAGGTGATCATCGAGTTGAAGCCGAAGCTGGACGCGGCAGGGGAGCTCGAGGTCATCCCGCGCGCCGCCGCGCTGGCGGGCGATGGCGCGGTACCGAAGGCAGTCGAATCCGCGCTCCGCAACCTTGGCTTCTCGTCTCCGGAGGCCCGGGTTGGGCTCGAGGCGGTGGACTGGAAATCATCGCCTTCGACGCAGGAGGCGCTCGCGATAGCTCTCAAGGCACTGGGAAGAAAGTGAACGAAAAGGACGCGGTGCTCGACGCCGGCACCGACGATGAGCAGTTCGACCTCACGCTGCGGCCTCGAATGCTTTCTGAGTACGTCGGCCAGCAGCAGGTGCGCGAGAACCTCAGCATCCTCCTGGAGGCGGCGCGCCGGCGCGGCGAGCCGGTGGAGCACGTGCTGCTCTGCGGCCCGCCCGGTCTCGGCAAGACCACGCTCGCGCACATCATCGCCAACGAGCTGGGCGTCGCCATCAAGGTCTCCTCAGGGCCGGCCATCGACCACCAGGGAGCGCTCGGCTCGATCCTGCTCAACCTCACGACCCGAGATGTCTTCTTCATCGACGAGATCCACAGGCTCAACAGCGTGGTCGAGGAATCTCTCTATCCCGCCCTCGAGGATTTTCGGTTCGACGCCGTGTTGGGGAAGGGAGTGGGGGCGAGCGCTGCGACCTTGCCTCTGCCGCACTTCACCTGCGTCGGAGCGACGACGCGACAAGGGTTGCTCAGCGGCCCGCTGCGCGACCGCTTCGGGGCCGTCTACAGGCTGGACTTCTACAGCAAAGCCGAACTGCAGAGCATCATCACTCGCTCGGCTCGCATCCTCGACATCGAAGTCCACGAGGATGCGGTGGCCGAGATCGCCAGACGCGCGCGCGGCACGCCGAGAATCGCGAACCGCCTGCTGCGCAGGGTCCGCGACTACGCGCAGGTGCGGGGCGACGGGCGTGCCACTGTGGACACGACCAAGCTCGCGCTCGCGATGCTGGACATCGACGACATCGGGCTGGAGCCGCTCGACCGCCAGCTGCTGGAAACCCTGATCACCAAGTTCAAGGGCGGTCCGGTCGGCCTCGACACGATCGCCACCTCACTGTCAGAGGAACCCGAGACCATCGAAGACGTGCACGAGCCGTACCTGATCCAGATCGGCTTCCTGGCTCGAACGGCGCGTGGAAGGGTCGCCACCGAGCTCGCTTACCAGCACCTCGGCATCGCCCTCCCGGACCCGGGCCCGCACCAACCGCGCCTTCTGTAGAACGAGCAGACTGGACGCGTGGCAGATGCCGGCCGGCTGCTGCTCGTGGCGGGCGTGCTGATGATCGTCGTGGGCGGGGCGCTGATGTTGTTCGGACGCTTCCACCTGCCGGGCGACATCACCTTCAGGAGCGGGTATGTGACTGTCTACATCCCGATCGCGGCCAGCATCATCGTGTCGGTCGTGCTGACGGTGGTCCTCAACCTGCTCGTCCGGCGGCGCTAGAGCTCTCGGCACCGACTGACCCTTGATACGTAGACTGTTTCGGCTGTGCAGCTAGTCCTCAGCTGGCCGATTCGCCTGCTCATCGTGATCGTCCTGGCGTTCTCGCTCTTCGTCGATGGAGCCGGATACGTCTACCGGATCGCGAACCACTATCCGCTCACGGGCAACGTGCCCGGCCTGCCGCCGAACTTTGGCGGCTGGCAGCTCTACTTCCACAAAGGACTCGACCTGGCGGGCGGGACGCACATCGACTACCAGCTCACGAACTTCCCGGTGGGCCAGGCGCGCGCGGACGTGCTCCAGAAGACGATCACCGTCATCTCCAAGCGCGTCAACTCGCTGGGGGTCAGCGAGCCGGAGATCCGCGGCGCGGGCACGAACAGCGACCGCATCACCGTCGACCTAGCAGGGGTCACCGCCGACCAGGCGCAGAAGGTCATCGGCGCGGTCAACCGGCTCGTCTATACCAAGTGGGTCCCGGACGCGAAGGTGACCGGCGGCCCTCAACCGGGCTATAAGCCCGCCTTCACAGGGCTCACAGGCGACGACATCGCGAGCGCCTCCGCCGCCCTCGACCAGAACGCCATCGGCTGGGTCGTCAACGTGAGCTTCACCTCCCACGGTTCCGATCTCTTCGGAACCCTGACGACGGCCAATGTTGCTGCCTGTCCTGGGGATGTGGCGACCAGCCTCGCGGCCAACTGCGCGGGCCGGCACCTCAGCACCTGGTTGGACATCACCCAGCACGACATCGACAACTGGGAAGACCCGGCCTACGCGAACAAGATCTCTCAGAACTACGACACCGGCTGTCTCGCGACGGCCACCCCGACCACCATCTGCCCCAAGCTCCTGGTCGACGCCGTGACCATACAGGCCATCCTTGGCGGCAACGCCGTGATCAGTGGGGGCGGGAACGGATTCACGCAGGCGGCCGCCAACGACCTGGCGACAGGCATCAACGCCGGCTCGCTGCCGGTCGACCTGCAGGTGCTGAGCGTCCAGCAGGTCGGCTCCACGCTGGGTGCCGAGTCCGTGAAGCTCAGCATCGCCGCCGGCCTGCTCGGGCTCTCGATCGTGGTCCTGTTCATGATCATCTACTACCGCGTGCCGGGCTTCCTGGCGAGCCTTGCCCTGCTCTTCTATGCGGGCGCGGTATTCGCCACGTTCAAGCTCGTGCCCGTCACGCTGACGCTGGCGGGCATCACAGGCTTCATCCTGTCGGTCGGTATGGCGGTCGACGCCAACGTCCTGATCTTCGAGCGCTTCAAAGAAGAGGTGCGAGCGGGGAGGACTATCCCGGCCGCGGTCGACGCCGCCGTCCGTCGAGCCTGGCCCGCGATCTGGAACTCGAACGTCTCCACGATCTTCACCTGCATCATCCTCGGATTCCTCGGACCCGGACCCGTGAAAGGTTTCGCGGTCACGCTTGGCATCGGCGTCGTCGCCAGCCTCATCTCGTCGATCATCGTCACGCACAACCTGCTTGCGATCGTGATGGCCGGCAGCCGCTTCCGGCGCCCGGGCCTGATGGGGGTGGATCGTGTCCGATCCGCCTGACGACATGAAGGCCGGGAGGCTGGGGACGGAGGTCCCCGAGTCCGAAGAAGAAGAAGAAGAAGAAGAGGCCGAGGAAGAGCCGGAAGCGCCGGACACGCTAGAACAGGAAGAGCAGCCCGGGGCTGCCGCCCATGAAGAGCTAGTCGAGGCGGCCAGGGTGGAAACACCGCCCACGCCTCCACGCGTGCGCAAGATCGACTTCGTCAGCCGCCGCAACTGGTACTTCCTGTTCTCGCTGCTGATCATCATCCCCGGCATCTACTTCATGGTCCACAGCGGCTTTGCGCTCGGCATCGACTTCGCCGGCGGCACGGAGTTCACGGTTACCTTCGCCGGCAAGCCCACCCAGGCCCAGGTCGAGAGCGCAGTAGCCGCGTTGAGTGCCGGCGGATCGGTGATCTCAACGGGCAACGGGGGCTATATCATCCGCACGCCTCCGCTTTCGCCGGCGAAACAGACCGTCTTCGAGGATCAGCTTCGTTCCAGCCTTGGGGCATATTCGTTGGATCAAGTCCTCGAAGTTGGAGGCACGATTGCCGGCGAGACGATCCGCAGCGCCCTTATCTCCGTGCTCGCCGCCGCGGTAGTCATCCTCGCGCTGCTCACGTTCTGGTTCCGCAACGTACCCGGCGGCATTCGGGCAGGCTTTCAGTTCGGCGGTTCAGCGCTCGCCGCGCTACTGCACGACGTCTTCCTCCTCACCGGTGTCTTCGCCATCCTCGGCTCGGGACTTCATCTGAGGATCGGCGAGATCAACAGCCTGTTCGTCACCGCGGTTTTGACGGTGGTGGGCTTCTCTGTCCACGACACCATCGTGGTCTTCGACCGAATTCGCGAGAACCTTCGCGTCAGCCAAAGGCTGTCGTTCGACCAGGTCGTGAACCTCAGCATCATGCAGACGGCGGTCCGGTCGATCATCACGAGCTTCACCGTTGTCCTCGTCCTGGTGGCGATCCTGGTCGCCGGCGGCGATACCTTGAAGGGCTTCGCGCTCGCCCTCCTGATCGGCATCGTGTCGGGCACATATAGCTCGATCTTCAACGCAGCCCCCCTGCTCGTGGTCTGGCGGAAACTTCAACCGCTCCGGTAATCTGATCTGAGACCCCGAACATGCCGACATGGCCAATAACGTCGATAAGAGAGCTGCTCGAGCCCACGCTCAACCACATGGGCTATGAGCTCTACGCGCTCGAGCAGTCGGGCCATTCGGGACGCGCGCTGCGTATCTCGATAGATCATGCCGAGCCGATCAGCATCGAGGACTGCGAGCGCGTGAGTCGCGTTGCCGGCCCGCTGCTCGATCACTCGCGCCTCATCGATGGGCCGTATGACCTCGAGGTGTCCTCGCCGGGCGCCGAACGGCCGCTGCGGGGTCATGGCGACTACGAAAGGTTCAATGGCAAGCGGGTCAACGTCCGCTATCGCAGCGGACCTTCCGAGACCGTGATCGAGGGGCAGCTGGTCGCGGTCGACTCGGCCGGCATCGCAGTCTCAGGGTTGGGCGCGCGTGGGAGAGCGCCGGTGATAGTTCACATTGCGTGGGATGACGTTGTCGCGGGCAGGCTCGCGGTCGCAATCTGAGCCGTCCACCGAAAGCCTCGCAGACGCCCTGACGGCGCTCTGCGCGGAGGTTGGCATCCCCTTCGAGGAGATGCTCCACACCGTCGAGACGGCGCTTGCGACCGCCTACATTCGCGCCTTCAATGCCCCCGGTGATGTGCGCGTCAACCTCGATACCAAGACCGGAGCGCTCGAGGTGACCAGTCGCGTCGTCCGAGCTGACGGCAGCGAGATGGTTCGCACGCTCCCATCCGAGGACTTCAAGCGCATGGCAGCCCAGACCGCCAAGCACGCAGTGCTCCGCCACATCCACGACCTCGAGCGCGACAAGGTGCTGCGCGATGTCGCGGAGCATCGTGGTGAGCTGGCCACCGGCATCGTGGATCGATTCGAGGCGGGCACGGTTTACGTTGACCTCGGTCGTGCCGAGGGCGTCATGCCGCCGGAGGAACAGATCCCAGGCGAACTCTTGCATCCAGGCCGGCCGGTGCTCGTCCTGATCCTCGACGCCCAGCACAACCCGCGGCAGGCGCAGGTTCGCGTCTCACGCGCTTCCCGGATGTTCGTGCATCGCCTGCTCGAGGCGGAGGTTCCGGAGATCAAAGCCGGGACGGTCCAGGTGCGGGGGATCGCGCGCGAGCCGGGGTTGCGTACGAAGATCGCCGTCTCGTCCAATGAGCCGGGCATCGACCCGGTGGGTGCGTGCGTGGGGCCCAAAGGCGTCCGCCACCGCGCCATCCTCAGCGAGCTCGCGAGCGAGCACGTCGACATCGTTCCGTGGTCCGACGATTCCGAAGCGTTCGTCGCCGCCGCCCTTGGGCCCGCCAAGGCCGAGTCGGTCAACATCGATCGAGGCACGCGCACGGCAACGGTTCTGGTCCCGCGCTCCCAACTTTCGCTGGCGATCGGGCGCGACGGCCAGAACGCGCGTCTCGCCGCGAAGCTCACGGGCTTTCGCGTCGACATCAAAGCCGGCGAGGGCGACGGGCAGGGTGACGCCGACCCGGCATGAGCCCGTCCGCACCTGCGTGGCGTGCCGGCGGGAGGCTGGCAAGGCAAGCCTCGTGCGGGTCGTGCGCAGCGCTGACGGAGCCGCCGCGGTCGACCGCACTGGGAAGGCGCACGGCCGTGGCGCGTACCTTCATCGCGACCCTTCGTGCATCGAAATTGCTCGCAAGAAGAAGGCTCTTGACAGGGCTCTGAAGGCAACCGTCGGCGCCGAAGTCTGGGCTGAGCTGGGTACGTAGGCCAACCCGCCTCAGGTTTCGAATTCGCCCCGGGCGGCATAATCATACGTTCGGGCATGAAGGCACACGAACTCGCACGCGAACTTGGGATCAGCCAAAAAGAGCTGGTGAACTTCCTCCAGCAACGGCGGCTGACGCGCAACGCCTCGGCGCCATTGGCGCCGGGGGCGATCGAGGCTGCCCGTTCGGCCTTCAAGCCTACCTCCGTCGCGGTCAAGATCGAGGCCAACGGCGAGCGCAAGGCGGTGCTGCCTCCCAGCCTCTCCGTCAAGGACCTCGCCGAGAAGCTTGGAGTGAGCCCCGTCGAGGTGATCAAGAAGCTGATGGCGTCGAAGATCTTTGCGAACATCAACCAGGTCATCGACTTCTCGACCGCCGAGATCGTGGCGGACGAGTTCGGTTTCACGGTCGAGCCGGTCAAGAGCGAGGACGTGGTCGCCGTCGAGGCCAAGGAGGGCGAGGGCGACGTCGTCACGACCTCGCGAGAGGCGCTCTTCTCGCTCGCCAACGAAGACCCGACCAAGCTCGTCCAGCGACCGCCCATCGTCACCGTCCTCGGCCACGTCGATCATGGCAAGACGTCGATCCTCGACGCGATCCGCAAGACGCGCGTCGCCGCAGGTGAGGCCGGCGGCATCACCCAACGCATCGGCGCTTACAAGATCGAGACGGCCGACGGGCACGATGTCGTCTTCATCGACACCCCGGGCCACGAGGCGTTCACGGCGATGCGCGCCCGCGGAGCACAGGTCACGGACCTCGTGGTGCTGGTCGTGGCCGCCGACGACGGCGTGATGCCGCAAACCATCGAGGCGATCCATCACGCCCGCGCGGCCAAGGTCCCGATCATCGTCGCCATCAACAAGATCGACAAAGAAAACGCCAACCCCGAGCGCGTCCACCAGGAGCTCGCGGCCCAAGGCCTCGTCACACGCCACTACGGTGGCGAGCTGGAGTGCGTCCATCTCAGCGCCAAGACCGGCCAGGGCATCGACGACCTGCTGACCACCATCGTCCTGTCATCGGACATCCTCGAGCTGAAAGCCAATCCGGATCGGAACGCCCTCGGCACTGTGGTCGACGCCCACCTCGAGCGCGGCCGTGGCCCCGTCGCGACCGTGCTTGTGCAAGCGGGAACTCTGAAGGTCGGAGACGACTTCGTTTGCGGCCACATCTACGGCCGTGTGCGAGCCCTCACCGACGATCGCGGCCAGGGCGTGACCGAGGCGCCACCGGCGACGCCGGTGGTCGTTTCCGGCATGAGCGAGGTACCCCAAGCAGGCGACATCTTCCAGGTCGTCGGCTCTGAGAAGGCCGCGCGCCAGATCGCGCTCACCAAGTTGACCGAGCGCCGCACGACCGAGGCGGCCAGGGATGTCGCTCCGCGCATCACCCTCGAAGAGCTCGCGCGCCGCGCCAAGGAAGGCGAGGTCAAAGAACTCAGCCTGGTCGTCAAGGCGGACGCACAAGGCACCCTCGAGGCACTGCTCAGCGCGCTCCAGAAGATCGAAGACCAGGTGGTCGCGATCAAGATCGTCGGCCAGGGCGTCGGCGCCGTCAGCGACTCAGACCTTCTGCTGGCGGGCGTCTCCAACGCGATCATCGTTTGCTTCAACCTCAAGCCGACGCCGGCCGCCCAAGCGGCGGCGGAGCGGGCCAAGGTCGAGGTTCGCTACTACGACGTCATCTACAAGCTCACCGAGGACGTCGAACGCGCGGCCAAGGGCCTGCGCGAGCCGACGTATCGCCAGATCCGCGAGGGCAAGGTGGAGGTCATCATCCCCATCAAGATCCCGCGGCTGGGCATCATTGCGGGCAGCCGAGTGGTGGAGGGCAAGGTCAGCCGTGGCGGCTGGGCCAAGCTGTTCCGAGGCAAAGAGCTTCTGCATGAAGGCAGGATCAGCTCCTTGAAACACTTCAAAGAGGACGTGCGGGAGATGCCGGCGGGGCAGGAGTGCGGTATCGGGCTCGAGGGCTTCGACGCGTTCCAGCCCGATGACGTGATGGAGACGTATCGCCTCGAACGCGAAGAAATCTGAGATCCGCCAATAAATTGACTGCGGAGGTCGCGATGACGAGCTACCGCGCTGATCAGGTCGGAGAGCAGGTGCGTGAGGAGATCATGTCCATAATTCGTCGCGAGCTGAGGGATCCGCGGATCGGTTTCGTCAGCATCACGGCGGTGCGCATGTCACCGGACTTGCGCAATGCCCGCGTTCGAGTAAGCGTGCTCGGCAACCCCGACCAGAAAAAGGCGTCGATGAAAGGCCTTGACTCGGCGAAGGGCCTCATCCGCCACGAGCTGGGGCGCCGGCTGCAGAACCTCAAGTTCTCGCCCGACCTGCGCTTCGAGCTCGACCCTTCGATCGAGTACAGCGTGCACATCTCGGAGCTGCTCAAAGAAGTTCTCCCGGCATCGGAGGAGGGCAAGAAATAGTTACCGCGAAGCACAAGGCACGGTCTGAGTACGACGAGATCAAGGACCTCATCGACTCCAACCAGGAGATCCTGATCTTTGGCCACAAGGATGCCGACGGCGACACTCTAGGCTGCAGCCTGGCTTTCGCCGAGGCATTGCGGACGGCCGGCAAGCACGCGTGGGTGGTGATACCGCCTCCGCTGCCCGAGATGTACGCGTTCCTGCCCGGATTCGAGCAGATCGACGTGGAGCCGCCTGCCGGCGCAGATCCCGAGCTCGTCTTCTTCTTCGACTCTGGCAACCTCGAAAGGTCTGGGAGCAGCGTCAAGCAGATCGCCTCGCACGCGACGATCGTGAACATCGACCACCATCCGTCGAACTCGCGGTTCGGCGACATCAACGTGATCGAGCCCGAAGCAGCCGCGGTGGGTCAGATGGTCATGGAGATGCTCGACCATTTCGAGTACGCGATCACGCCCACCATCGCCATCAACCTTTACGTTGCGCTTCTCACCGACACAGGCGGCTTCCGTCACGAGAACACGACCCCGCGAGCCCTGGAGGACGCGGCGAGGCTGGCCCGCCTGGGGGCGGATCCCGGTCACATCGCCACGCAGGTCTACAAGATGCGGCCGGAGACCACCCTGAAGCTCAGCGCACTTGCCCTGGCGACGATGCGCATCGAGCTCGAGGGCAGGCTGACCTGGGCCAAGGTGACGCGGCGGATGTTGCGTGAGGCGGCCGCTGTGATGGCCGAGTCCGAGGGCATCATCGACACCCTGAACAGCATCGCCGGGTTGGAGCTGGCCATCCTCTTCAAGGAGGTCTCCTCCGATCTGACCAAGATCAGCGTGCGCAGCCGCGGAGCAGTGGACGCGGCGGCTTTGTGCGCATCGTTCGGGGGAGGGGGCCACATCCGCGCGGCGGGGGCTGAGATCGAGAAGCCTATGGACGAGGCGGTACAGATGGTGCTGTCGGCAGCCAAGGAGGCGATCATTGCCGCCTCAGCGAAGCCCTAGCGCTGATCGCAGTTTCGTAAGCGGCGTTCTCAACGTCGACAAGGCCGCCGGCGAAACTTCCTTCACGGTCGTGAGACGTCTCCGACACCTGACCGGGGCGCACCGCGTGGGCCACGCCGGCACGCTGGATCCGCTCGCCACCGGCGTGCTGCCCATCCTTTTTGAATCCGCCACCC
>CATPBF010000077.1 GCA_955652585.1 Candidatus Dormiibacterota bacterium
CTCGGTGCCGGCACCAAAGTCGGCTGCCTCTCTAGGAACAATGACGCGCCCGGAGTAGGGCTTCTCCGATTCGCAATTCGTGGGAATTGGACTGGAGGCGACGCCCAGAATCGAACTGGGGATGGAGGTTTTGCAGACCTCTGCCTTGCCACTTGGCTACGTCGCCGCGACCCTCGTGACCCGATTCTACCTGCGCTGCCGCCCGGCTCAGGCCGGGCCCTTACGCTAGGCGGCGAATTGGACGAGGAGGACTTCCGTGACGTCATGGCCCGGCTCGCGGCCAGCGTGGTGGTGATCAGCGCCCGGCTGGGCGACGGTTTTCGCGGGCTGACCGCGACCAGCCTGGTCTCCATCTCCGCCGATCCCCCGTTGGTGCTCGTGAGCCTGGAGCGCCCGACCATGACGCGCAACGCGGTCGTGGAGACTCGTGCCTTCAATGTGAGCGTCCTGACGCGCTCGCAGGAGTTCGTCGCGGAGCGGTTCGCGGGCCGCGCCCCGGCGGTCGCCGCCGCGTGGAACGACGTGCCGCATCACCTGGGCCGGAACGGCATCCCGCTCATCGACGGCTGCGCAGCCTGGCTAGAGTGCAAGCTCGCTCATGTCCACGAGGCCGGCGACCACGACATCTGCGTCGGCGAGGTCGAGAACGCCATCAAGGGCGCCGGGGAGCCACTGATCCTGTGGGACCGCTCCTTCTGGAGCCTGCGCTGATCAGAAGGGCAGGTCGTCCTCGCCCATGCCGAAATGGTGGCCAACCTCGTGGAGGATCGTTCGCCGTACCTCTTCGACGAGCGCTGCCATCGAGTCAGCGGCGAGCTCGTGCGAGCGCTTGTACAGGGTGATTCGCTCCGGCAGGCCCTCCCCGGCGCCCAGCGCGGTCGCGCCCTCGTAAAGGCCCAGCAGGCCCTCGGGCGAACTCTCTTCGATGATGAACATCGTGTTCTCGAGGTATGGCTGGAACTCTTCTGGGATCGAGTCCATCGCCGCCTGCGCCGCCGCCTCGAACTGCGCCATGCTCACGTGCACATATAAATGATGGAGAAACACCCAAATGAGTGAGATCAAGAACGTCACCGTTGTGGGAGCCGGCACGATGGGCTCCCAGATCGCGCTTCAAACGGCGCTGGCGGGCCGCTACCGGGTCACGCTCGTGGACGCGGTCCCCGGCCAGCTCGACCGCGCGCGGGCCCAGAACCGCAAGCTGGTCGATCGCGCGGTGGAGAAGGGCAGGCTGACCAAGGAGCAAGCCGACGACACGTTGGGGCGCATCATCGACAGCGACGACCTGGAGGCGGCGGCCAAGGGGGCGGACCTCGTCATCGAGGCCGTCATCGAGGAATACGACACCAAGAAGAGCGTGTTCACGGCGCTCGGCAACGCGTCCAGGAAAGACGCGATCCTGGCCAGCAACTCGAGCACGATCGCCATCAGCCGGCTCGCCGACCTCACGGGCAATGCGGCGCGGTGCTGCAACATGCACTTCTTCCACCCCGTGACGGTCATGCAGCTGTGCGAGGTCGTTAGAGGACCGAAGACATCTGACGCCACTGTCAATGCTGCGACGGAGTTCGTGCGCACCATCGATCGGACGCCTGTCGTGCTCAACAAAGAGATCTGGGGCTTCATCGTCAATCGCATCTTGTTCGCCGCCTCCGAAGAGGCGATGCACCTCCTCGAGGGCGGCTACGCCAGCGCCGAGGACATCGACACCGCCGTGCAGAAAGGCCTCAACTGGCCCATGGGCCCATTCCATCTGCTCGACTTCAGCGGCCTCGACATCTTCTATGGGGCGATGAAGGACCGTCATCGCCAGGGCGAAGGCGGCGACGCTCCGGAAGTCCTGCGCAAGCTGGTCGAAAACGGCAATCTGGGGCGCAAGACGGGCAAGGGTTTCTTCGAATATCCGAAGTAGCTGACGCCGGGCACCGGGGCAAAATGGACATGCCCCCGTAGCCCAATGGCAGAGGCAGCCGGCTTAAACCCGGTCCAGCGCGGGTTCGACCCCCGCCGGGGGTATCTCACTAGAATCGTTGTGAAGTGCCGATTCACCTCGAAGAGGACCCGGACGAGCCAGACGAACCGGGCGAGCCCACACCGGGGGATGGCGCAGCAGCGCCGGGCACCCAGATTCCAACTGTCGGCATGCCCAACCGCGAATGGGAGTACGAGACCCACGTCCTGACTTTGGCCCAGGTGGTCGACGGTGGCAGCCTGGTGAAGATTCTCAAAGAAGCCGGAGCGGATGGGTGGGAGCTGGCCGAGGTGGTCGATGGGGGGGAGAAGCGCGTGCTCCTGATGAGGAGACCGAAGCGTTCGTCGCGTGAAGCGCGGCGCGTCGGGTTCGCACCTCCCACACGCAACTGACCGCATCCGCGCCGCGACGAAAGCGGCGCGTGCTGGTGGTCGAGGACGACGCGCCAATCCGGACTCTCATCGCCGAGGTCGTCAGGCTCCAGGGCCATGACGTGCTCGAAGCGGCCAACGGCGCGCAGGCGATCGAGCTCGCGTCCAGCGGCCAGCCGGACCTCGTGCTCGTCGACTGGGTTCTGCCCGACATCAGCGGCACCGAAGTCATCCTCGAGCTGAGGAGGCAAGGCCTGACCGGTCCGGTCGTGATGCTCACCGCGCGGTCAGCAAAGATGGACGAGGTCGTCGGGCTCGAGGTGGGCGCCGACGACTACATCACCAAGCCGTTCGATTCGCGCATCCTTGCCGCGCGCATCAACGCCCACCTCCGCCGCGCTGCCCTGGCCGAGTCGGGCGGTGGGCGGGAAGGCCTGCTCACGGTCGGGGCCCTGCAGATCGACAACGCCGCCCGCCGTCTGAAGCTCGGCGACGACGAAATCCCTTTGACGATGACGGAATTCAACCTCCTCGCGGTGCTCGCGGCCAACCCCGAGCGGGTCCTGACCCGTGCGCAGCTCAGAGACAAGGTCTGGGGCTACCCGCACGACCTCGACGACCACTCGGTCGACCCGCACGTCCAGCGTCTGCGGCGCAAGCTCGCCGAGCACAGCGATAGCGGCGTCAACCTGGAGGCGGTGCCAGGCCTGGGTTACCGTCTGTCGGTCATGCGCGTTCAAGATTAGGTGGATAGAAGAGCGGCAACAGGTGACCCCCGCCCGATCGGCATCTTCGACTCCGGTGTGGGCGGCCTCACCGTCGTGCGGGCGATCCGCGAGCGGCTGCCGCTCGAGCCGACGATCTACGTGGCCGACCTGCTGCACTTCCCGTACGGCCCTCGTTTCCAGGACGAGGTGCGCGGGTTCGCGATCGACATCATTCGCTACCTGGAGAGTCGGGACGTCAAGCTCGTCGTGATCGCGTGCAACACCGCCACCGCCGCCGCGCTCAACCACGCGCGCGAGCTCTTCGAGGTTCCGATCGTCGGCGTGATCAGCCCCGGCGCTCAGGCCGCGGTCGAGGCGACGAGGAACAACCGCGTCGGGGTCATATCGACCGAGGGCACCATGCGCAGCCAGGAATATCTGCACGCCATCAAAGAGATCGACCCGATGGTCGGCGTGTACCAGAAAGCATGTCCCGAGCTCGTCGACATCGTGGAGGCCGGCGAGGCTGACTCGCCGCGCGCGGAGGAGGTTCTGCGAAGGGATCTCGACGACATCGTCCGGCTCGGCGCTGACACCCTGGTTCTTGGCTGCACGCACTACCCGCTGCTGAAGCCCGCGATATCGCGCCTGTATCCCGGCAGCTTCACGCTCGTCGACTCGGCTACGACCACCGCCGCGAAGGTGGAGCGGCATCTCGATCACTCGCGCCTGCGCGCGGCGGGCTCCGAGCCGCGGCACGAGATACTGGTCACGGCGGTGCCTCAGCAATTCGACCGGATCGCCGCCAACATCTTTGGTGACCCCGTCCGCGCGCAGGAGGTTCAGCTCTGGGAGAAGCAGACGACCTAGAGGTCCAGGCCGACCTCTTCGGACCTGTGAGCAGAGATCTGAACGCCCTCGAGTCGAGGCTGCGCGACCTGATCGAGGCCGATCCCGACGTTGTGTCGGCGCCGATGGCCGACCTGTTCGCCGCCGGAGGCAAGCGCATCCGCCCGGCGCTCGTGCTGCTGGCGGCCAGGATCGGTACCTACGACCTGGACCGGCTCAATCCCGCGGCGATGGCGGTTGAGCTGACGCACGCCGCCACGCTCGTGCACGACGATGTCATCGATCGCGCAACCGTCAGGCGCGGGCGCCCGACTGTCGCGGCCCGGCTCGGCGACGAACCGGCAATCGTGGTAGGCGACTACTACTTTGCCAAGGCATATGAGCAAGCCGCGAGCACGCAGTCCCCGGAGGTCGTGACCATCCTGGCCGATGCGGTCATGAAGATCTGCGCCGGCGAAGTGCGGCAGCAGGCGATCCGCCATCAATTCGAGCAGACGCTTGACGAGTACATGCCTCGCATCGAGGCCAAGACCGCGACGCTGCTTGCGGCCTGCTGCGACATCGGCGCGCTGCTGGGCCGGCTCGAACCAGGTCCCCGCTTGCACCTGCGCGATTACGGACGCCTCCTCGGTCTCGCCTTCCAGATCGCGGACGACGTGCTCGATTACACAGGCACCGAGACCGAGGTCGGCAAGCCGATCGGTCACGACATCGCCGAAGGTTTCGCCACTCTCCCACTGATGCTTGCGATGGAGGAGGCTTCGGTCGCCGGCCGTTTGTCGCCACTGTTGCGCTCGGGACACGCGCTGACCGCGGGCGAGGCTGACCAGGTCGTGGCGCTCGTGCGCTCGAGCCGAGGACCCCAGCGCGCGATCGAGCGCGCACGCTCATTGGCCTCTGATGCGCGCCATGAGCTCGAAACGATTGGTCGTGGCGAGGCCGTGCAGACGCTGTCGGCGCTAACCAACTACGTGGTATCTCGAAAGCTCTAACCTCTTCTCGTGGGTCCGGGCGTCAGGGTCAGGCTCGTGGGTGTCGGTCCGGGACACCCAGGATTGGCCACCATTCAGGCGGTCGAGGCGATCAGGGAAGCCGACATCATCCGCCACAGCGATGGTTGTGGCGCCGGGCTGCTTCATTACGCCGGACCGGGCGCCGACATCGGCCCGCTGGACTCCGCCGAGGAGGTCGTGCGCCTCGCGCGATTGGGTCGCAAGGTCACAGTGCTCTTCCCCGGCAATCCATATGCGTTCTCGAACGGCAGCCAGATGGCCGAGCGCCTCGAGCGCGCCGGTGTCGATTTCGAAGCGGTGCCGGGCCTCATCCTCGAGCTCGCCGCGCCGGTCATGAGCGGCATTCCTCTCACCATCGAGGGGCGCTCGGCATCGATCGGCTTCGGGCTGGTCAAGGGTGCGGAGACGGTTGTGCTTCGGCTCGCTTCCGGCTGGTGGGAGTCGGGAATCAGTGCGCTGCTCGCCGACGGCAGGAAGGCCGACACGCCGGCGGCGCTGATCCTCAACGCCGGGCAGCCCGGTCAGCACCGCGTGGGTGCGCCACTGGGTGAGCTCGCGCGCAAGGCCGCCACCTACGGGCTGCGCGGAGACGCGCTGCTCGTCCTCGGACCCGGAGTCGAGATGGCCGAGCAGCTCGACACCCTCTCGAAGCGACCCTTGCACGGCCGCCGCGTCCTGATCACCCGCGCGCGTCATCAGGTGGAGGGATTCCGGCGAGACCTCGTCGACATGGGTGCCGCGGTGATCGAGATCCCCACACTCGAGGTCAGTCCGATGCCGACCGATGAGCGAGTGCGCAAAGCCATCGCCGGCCTCGGCCGCACGGCCCTGGTCATCTTCGCGTCGGCCAACGCCGTCGCCATCTTCCACAAGATGCTGGTGGAGACCGGCGCCGACTCCCGCGCGCTGCACGCGTCCAAGCTGTGCGCGATCGGTCAGGAAACCGCCGAAATGCTCGAGAAGCACGGGCTCCGGCCGGAGCTTGTCACCTCGGAGTACACGGCCGAGGGGCTTGCAAAAGCGCTCGAGGGCTGGGAGATGGAGGGCATGCACGTGCTGGTGCCTCGAGCAGACGTCGCGCGGGACGCTCTACCATCCCTGCTCGCAATGCGAGGCGCCGAGGTCGAGATCCTTCCCGTGTATAAGTCGGTGTGCCCCACGGAGGCAGGACCGGCCTTGCTCCGATTGTTCGGCGCCGAGGGCGTGGACGTGGTCACTTTCACGAGCTCGTCCACGGTAGCCAATTTCGTGCGCGCGTTTCCGGAGGACAGGCTGCCCGCGGTTCTCGGCGACGCAGAGGTCGCGTGCATGGGTCCGGTGACGGCGGACACCGCGCGCAAGCTGGGTTTGCGTGTCGACATCATCGCGCGCGAGTACACAACGCATGGCCTGGTGCAGGCCATCGTGGAGGCGGCTGCCAGGCGATGAGCAAGTCGAAGCGAAGGGTTGAGGTCATACCGAACCCAGAGGCGGAGGCCGTCGATCTCCCGGAGGCCTGGAAAAAGCGACCGTGGGTGCCTTACCTGATCGTTGGCATCCTCATAGCGGTGGTGCTGGGGTCGGGCCTGGCGCTGCAACAGGCGGTCAATCAACCCAGACCGGTGCTGCTGGCCAACTGCATGACCTCGCCGGCGATCGCCGTCCACACGTTCATCGCGCCGCAGCCGGTCTGCATCCTCCCGAACCACAAGTACACGGCCAGGATGAACACCACCTCGGGCCAGTTCGTGATCGAGCTTCTGCCGGATACCGCGCCCGCCACGGTCAACAACTTCGTCGTCCTGGCTCTCAACGGCTACTACACCGGCAGCGTGTTCTGGAAGGCCGAGAACTGGGTTGTGCAAGCCGGAGATCCAAATGGCGACGGCACGGGCGGCCCGGGCTACAGCCTGCCCGAGGAGCCGAACTCATTCCTCAACTGGGACCTGGGGTCGGTCGGCATGGCCCGGGTCCCTGGCGGCCCGGTCAACGGCAGCCAGTTCTTCATAACCAAGGCCGCCTGGCCCGGAACCGGGCCGACGGCGACCTACAACCGGTTTGGGACCGTGGTGAGCGGCATGGAGAAGGTTCAGGCCGTTACGCCGAGCGACAAGATCATCTCGATCTCCATCTTGGTGACCTGAAACAAGCCTGATCTTCCGTTTACAAACGGCGGGCTATAATCCGGCTGATGCCCATACATCCCCTCTGGATCGTCGCGATCCTCGTCGTCGTTCTGATCATCTTCGGGCCAGGCCGGCTGCCGGAGCTCGGAGCCGGGATCGGCAAGGCCATGCGCGAGTTCAGGAAGGCGACCTCGGAGATGACTGCCGAGGTGACGCACGCGACCGAGGCCGCGACGGCGCCTCCGCCGGTGGCAACACCCCCGGCCGCGCCGGCGCCCACCGAGAGCACCCCCGCGCAGGGCTCGGAGTCAGCCTCTCAGTCCAAGCGCTGAGGCCCGTCCCCTGGCGATCCTAGACAGGGTCCTTCGGCGCGCCCCCCGACCCGCTGAACCCGTCGAGGACCAGCGCATGTCCGTGATCGAGCACCTCGAGGCGCTGCGCCGCGCGCTCATCGTGATCATCGCCGCTTGGGCCGTGACTACGATCGCCGCTTTCTTCGTTTCGGGCCAGGTGGTCGAATGGCTCGTCAGCAGAGCCGGCCTGAAGAATGCGATCTACCTGGGTCCGGGCACGTTTGTGCTGACCCGCCTCCAGGTCGCTCTCTACATCGGTTTGATCGTGGCGGCGCCGGTCGTGATCCAGCAGATCTGGTGGTTCGTGAGCCCGGGCCTGCACCGGCACGAACGCCGGCTGACGCTGCCGCTGATCGTGGCCTCAATCGTCTTCTTCGCCCTGGGAGTGGGTGTGGCACTGTACGCGCTGCCGCTCTACATCCGGGTTCTCAACTCTTTTGCGCCGCCCAACGTCACCTACCTGGCCGACATATCCGAGCTCATCGGATTCATCCTCATCATGGTCATCGGCTTCGGGATCGTCTTCGAGCTGCCGGTGGTGTTGATCGTCCTCGGGATGCTCCGAATCATCAGCTCGCGCTGGCTTTACAAGAATCGCGTGTGGTGGTTCTTGGTCCTGGGCGTCGCGGCGAACTTCCTGACGCCGGGCGTCGATCCGTTGACGCCTTTGCTCATGTTCGTGCCGCTTTACTTCTTCTTTGAAGCGAGTGCGTTGATCCTCAAACTGAGCGGACGATGAGCTCGGCTTCGCGACCGGACGGACGCATGCCCGATCAGTTGCGCCCGCTGAAGATCGAGCTCGGTGTCAACGTGCATGCCGAGGGCTCGTGCCTGATCGAGATGGGGCGCACGCGCGTGTGGATCACCGCGAGCGTTGAGGACCGCGTGCCCCCGCACCGGCGCGGCAGCGGTCAGGGCTGGATCACAGCCGAGTACTCGATGCTGCCTCGCTCCACCCATGATCGCGGCACGCGCGAGGCGATCCAGGGGCGCCTGGGCGGTCGCACGCACGAGATCCAGCGGTTGATCGGTCGCTCCTTGCGGGCCGCTGTCGACATGGGCAAGATCGGTGAGCGGACGATCACGCTGGACTGCGACGTATTGCAGGCGGACGGCGGCACGCGCACGGCCTCGATCACCGGTGCGTTCTGCGCCCTGTACATGGCGATCAAGCGCATGAAGGACGCGCGCATGGTTCCCGAGATCGCGGTCCGACAGTACCTGGCCGCGGTCAGCTGCGGGATCGTCGGCGGCACGCCGATGCTGGACCTCGATTACACCGAGGACTTCCAGGCCTCGACCGACCTCAACTGCGTCATGGTCGAGGACGGGCGCCTGGTCGAGCTCCAGGCGACGGCGGAAGGCGCTCCCTACGATCGCTCAGAGCTGGACGCGATGCTCACCCTGGCCAACAAAGGCATCAAGGAGCTGATCGTCGGGCAAAAAAGGGCCATAGCCGCGCTTGGCTGAGCGCCGGCTGGTCATTGCCACCGGCAATGCGGGCAAGCTGGGCGAGTATCGTGAGCTCCTGGCCGGCGCCGGCCTGCATCTGATGGCGGTAGACCCCGACGTGGCTGAGGTGGGGACGACCTATGCGGAGAACGCCCAGCTGAAGGCGGAGGCGGCGCGAGAGGCGCTCGGGCTGCCCGCAGTCGGCGATGACTCGGGTGTCGAAGTCGAGGTACTGAAGGGCTTTCCGGGCATTCATTCAGCCCGCATCGGCCCCACGCAGAAGGAGCGCACGCAGGTGCTGCTGGATCGCCTGCAAGGGCAGCCACGCCCGTGGCTGGCGCGCTTCGTGTGCAACATCGCCCTGGCCGTACCCGGCCGGCAGACGGAATTCTTCGAGGGCGAATGCCGCGGGGAGATCATCCCGGAGTGGAGGGGGGTCGCGGGTTTCGGCTACGACCCGGTCTTCCTGGTCCCGGAGGCGGGCCGAACGTTTGGCGAGATGAGTCGTGAGGACAAGGCTCTGTACAGCCACCGTGCCCGGGCGGTCAGGGCGATGCTCGCCTCCGGCGCGCTCGAGCGCCTGTCAGTTTGACTTTCAAGCGTCAGTGACAACCTCATCGTCCCGCGACGTATCGAGAAGATCGTCAGGATGGGAGGCGGCCGCATTGGCGCGGAGTTTGCGGGCGCGTCGGGCGCGCCAGCCGCGATTGATGTACATGGCGAGGTCGACCAGCGGACCTTCATAGATGAAGCCACCAGCGGCGTAGTATCTCCCGCCTCGGTAGCGATCTTGCGTGACCGCCTCCCACGGCTCCCCGGGAGCAACACCGTCTGTGTTCGCGGGTCCAACCGCCGGCCCGATCCACGCCTTTGCGGCTCGGAACTCCCCGTTCTCGCCGTTGTGGATGTTTTGAACGCGGTTCCAGTTCAGCACCATTTGCGACGCGCTGTCGGTCTTGAGCCTGGCCGCTCGCTTGACCACCTCAAGTCCTACTTGCCTGAACAGGTAGTAGGTCCTGATCCTGTAGGTGGCCTTGGTCAGGAGTCCCGAGCGTTTCCAGGTCTGGTGCAGAGTGTCAAGTCTCTCGTCAATGTCGCTCGAACATGCCTGGATCGCATCGAACAAGCTCAGCAGCTGGCGGTCCATCTCGTTCGGGGGCTTGGTCGGGTTGTAGTAGTTGTTGGCGGGATCCGTCGCCCACTACCGCGCCCGGCGCCCCAGCCACTCCTGATCTTCCCGGTTGATCCAGGCGGCTTGCATTTGTGCGGCCATCGCCACCAGTCTGCGCCGGCTCAATCGAAATGCGCCCCACTTCCATGGTTTCGCCGGCCAGGGCGGTGCTCGAATCCGGCGCGGTCGAGCGCCCGTCTGTTTGAATCTCTCCTGCGGCAGCGGCGGGCGGTAGCTTAGCTCGGCAAAGCGCCTGGTTTGGGACCAGGAGACCGCGAGTTCAAATCTCGCCCGCCCGACCATCGCCATTTCGATGCTCCGAAACGACCGATTTCGATCTTGTTTTGGCCGGATTGGAACGCACGGGGCGCGGGGTTGGAACGGCTGTGGGAGTCTCTGGAACATGCCGAGTTAAGAGACCTGGACACTGGACTACCCGTTACAAGGCGACGGCTCGTACTACCTTGTGGAGCTGGACTACGCGACCGGAGGCAGCACCTCGCTGAAGATCAACGCGTGGTTGCTCCGGTGTCTACGTGAACGGTTTGAGGAAGCCGACTGCGTGGGCGTTGTCTGGACCGGTCAACATATTCCCGCGCCTGAATTCGCTCCTGGGCGGGTAGGACGGAGATGTTGTGGCATACGGGTTGCGGGGTGTCTCGAAGATGAGCGACTTTGGCGTTGTTCTCGAATTGATGCATACGAGCTCGCAGCGTTGGAGCACGCTTCGGCTTGCGGGCCATGAGTGGCGGCATCGCGAGACGTTCAGCCGCGCTTGGGAACATCACCTCGATGAGCTCCGCAAAAGTGGAACTGCGACACTACACTCAGTCGCGTTTCGGAGACTCGGCGGAGAAGAGCCTTCGGACGAGAGTCGTGAGGAGTGGCGAGTCTGGCTGGCCAAGCCTGACAAGAGGCGAGCCGAATTCCAGGTCGGAGACGAAGTTGTAACCGCAGTGTTCCACGGAAGCTCATGGTGGAGCTGGTCACCGAGCCGTGGCTTAATCACAAATGACGGAGCCACGAATCACAGTCACGGCGTCGGTCCGGGTGAAGCACTGATCGACCCGGCTACGCATCTGTCCTCCCTACAACTGCAAATGGATAAGCGAACAACCTTCCTGACTCGTGCCGCGTTTGTGGTCACCGCGCTTCCGCGCCACATTGGGCAGCAGGGATTCGACCCCACTCTTCATATGTTCGGCACGGGTGCCGACCTCTACACACTCGTGGTCGATGCAGAAGTTGGCGTGCTGCTCCGAGTTCAGGCCGAGTTTCGAGGAACTGCGTTCCGGGTTATAGAGGTTGGTGACATTGGCGTCAACGAGCGGTTTGCCGATGCAACATTCGACTCCAATCGCCTACGCAACGGGCTCACAGCCTTGTGAGAGCGCCGCATATCGCAGCGAGTTGAGAGACTTGCGCGCGATTCGCGATTATGAGATGAATTCGCCTCAAGTTCGGTAGGCCATCCGGTTCGGTTTGGGACCAGGAGAC
Source organism: Candidatus Dormiibacterota bacterium (assembly GCA_955652585.1). GTDB lineage: Bacteria > Chloroflexota > Dormibacteria > Dormibacterales > Dormibacteraceae > UBA10449. Next base: position 11,491 of record CATPBF010000077.1, read on the forward strand.
CGGGAGTTCGAATCTCGCCCGCCCGACCAGTCTCGTCCCCCCGGTGGCGACGACCTGTGACGCCCTCCGCGAGGTCGCGGCGCGAGGTCACGCAGACGCCCATGTCGGCGTCCGAGGCAGGAGCTCATTCGACTCCCGGTAATCTGACCGTCTAGTGGCGCAGGGCCGGATGGTGGACCAGACGATCTGGATTCGGCTCGCCATCGCGGCGGTGCTTGTGGGCTATGCCTTCATCATCTGGATAAGCCACTTCGTCCCTCCGCCTCTCTTCCTGGGAGGCCTGCTTGCCCTCATCGGTTGGCTGTTCCTTCCCGGCCCGTACTTGTTGGCCAGGCTGCGCCGGATCGACATGAGTCGGGCGGCACAACATCCGGTCAAGGAGTTGCTACGACCATGGGCCCTGACGGTGGCATTTGGCACGTTCGCCGCGGCCACTCTGTTTTTGGCTATCGGCTGGGACGTGCCCAACGTCTGCCATGGGCCGGTTCCTGTCAACTGCTTCAGGGGCTATCAGTGGTCCACCGCGAATGGTCATTACTACCACACGACCGCCGATGGCATTCACGCAGAGATTAGCCAGCAGACCTATGTCCAGGAAGCCGGCTTCGATCTGCGATCGGCGGCCAGTTTCGGCGTGTATGCGATGTGCCTGACGTGGCTCGCAGCCGGCGTCCTCAGAGCACCGTCGCAGGCTCGGAAAGTGCCAACCTCGGGCCAACCGCTCTAGTGAGCGGTCGAAGCTTACAGCTAGGCCGTCTGCACCCCGGCTGCACCCAGAACGAGGGGCAGCAGATGGAAGCGGACAGAAGCAGACGGAAGCCTGCACCCCGTAGCCGAACTCGCGCATGGGGCGGAGGGACGTCTCCGGAAGTCTCCAGACATCCACTAGCTCGGTGGGACCAGGAGACCGCGAGTTCGAATCTCGCCCGCCCGACCCTCGCGTCTGCCGTCGCCGGGGTAACTCGATTACTACCGGCCTAGACTCGGCACATCATGCAGCCAAGCCTGCCCCAGGCTGACTCGCATTCGAGGGGCAGCGGTCACACCGCGCGGCGCCCTCGGCAGCTCATGTCTATCCGCCGTTCGAATCTGTCGGCCTTGACGCTCGCAGTACGAGCGCTTTGGCGACACCGGGCCATCGCGCTCGCCCAGTGCATCGCGATGGCGTTGGCGCTCGCGGTGCCGCTGAGCCTGAGCCTGGTCGGAGACGGAGCAGCCCAGGCCGGTTATCAATCTCTGCTCGCACCCGGAAGCGGCAGTTCCATCGTCACTATCGAGCAGCCCGGCATTGCGAATCCGACTAGCTTCGCCGACTTTCAGCAGCGGACCGGTGTACTGGTCGACGGTCAGCTTGGTAATGACTTGGAGTTGCTGACGACATACGCAAGGGCCGGCTCTTTCCGGATCAACACCCTGAACGGCAAAGCATCGCCAGGGGATGCCAACCTCTCCGCCGCGAACTACCCGGACCTCCTCGCTCACGTCGCGCTCGTGACGGGCGTCTGGCCCGACGGCAACGGACTACAGAGTCCGATCCCCGTGGCTCTCTCGCAGCCTGGCGCCGCGGAAGCCGGCTTGACTCTGGGAGACGTTGCTTGCATGGGCACACTGAGCACCCCGACCAATCGGTCCTGGTGCGTGAGGCTGGTTGGCACCTGGCGGCCCTTGAAGCCGAGCGATCCGTACTGGCAGAGCGGTCCCAGCAACACCGACCTTACGTTGTCCGTTGCGGATTACTACCAGTATCTCGCCGCCGCCAACAGCGCGGCCGGAGATGTGGTGTTTCGCGCAGGACGCGTTTACCAACCGAATCCCGCAAGGTTCAACGTGGCCGGTGCGCCTGGTCTGGTCAATGGGCTGACGCAGCTGAGGGGCCAGGTTGAGCTTCGTGACAGGGGCACCTTCTCCACCTCCCTTGATCACACGATCCAGACTTTTCTGGATCGGACGCGCGTCAACCAATTCCCGATCCAGCTCGTCGGAGCGAGCCTTCTGCTGGTCGTGGTCTACGCGTTAGCTCTGCTGAGTCAAAACTATCTCGACGCCCAGCACCAGCAGTCCCTCCTATGGAGGACGCGGGGATGGCGCCGTGAGCGGGTGGCCGGATTCTTGCTGCTTCAGATGGGCATCCTGCTCGTGCCGGCGATGCTGCTGGCGGTGGCCCTCGCGCTCGCCGCCACATGGCTTCTGCTGAGTAACGAGACTGGGAGTTCGGCACCCCTGAGTGTCGCTTCGGCCGGCGTTCTGATTTCTGCACTCGCCGTGGGCACAGCGTTGGTGGTGATCGTTGGGGGCGCCCTAACGATCAGGTTCAGCCGTCGCACCGTCCTTGAAATGCGAAGGGCGTTGGCCCGCCCGTCGTCGGTGGTCTGGTGGCGCTGGCGAAATCTGGACCTTGCGCTCGCACTCCTTGCCATCCCACTTCTCGGCGAGGCCCAGCTTCGCTCGCAGGTGGCCGTGCGCAATGCCTCGTCAGGTCAAGACCTGATCGGCCTGGCGTTCCCAGTCGCGGCGATTGCCTTTCTCGGGCTTGCCGCCCTGCGCTTGCTGCCATTGTTTGCGCGCGCCAGCCGCCTCGCCCCCCACAACCTTGCGGCCCGGC
>CATPBF010000078.1 GCA_955652585.1 Candidatus Dormiibacterota bacterium
ACGTCACCCCGCTCAACCTGACTCTTCTCGACCCCGATTAGATTGACCGCGATTCGATTTCCAGGCACCGCCGTTTCGACCTTCTGGTTGTGCTGCTGCAGGCCGCGCACGCGGGCGGTGGCGCCGCCGGGCAGCACCTGAAGCTCGTCACCGACGGCGATGGTGCCATCGACCAGGGTGCCGGTGACGACGGTGCCGAAGCCGCTCATGGTGAAGACCCGATCGATCGGGACGCGCGGACGTCCAAGGTCAGCCCTGGACTCGACCATGTCAAAGGCTGCATCAAGGCTCGAGACCAGCTCGCCGAGCCCCTGGCCTGTGACCGCTGAAACACCACAGATCGCCGATCCTTCGAGCGCGGTGTGAGCGAGCGCCTCGAGCACCTCGCCTTGACCAGCTCGTACCACATCTCGTCCACGAGGTCGACCTTGGTGAGCGCGACCACGCCATGTCGGACGTCGAGCAAGTCGATGATCTCCAGGTGCTCGCGGGTCTGCGGCATGACGCCTTCGTCCGCGGCTACGACCAGGAGCACCACATCGATCCCGTGCGCGCCCGCGAGCATGTTACGGATGAAGCGCGCGTGCCCTGGAACGTCCACGATGCCGATCTGGCGCCCAGTCGGGAGCCGCATGTGGGCAAAACCGAGATCGATCGTCATGCCGCGCCGTTTTTCCTCAGCCAGCCGGTCCGGGTCGATCCCCGACAGCGCGGTCACGAGCGTTGACTTGCCGTGGTCGATGTGCCCCGCGGTGCCGAGGATCACTTCAGAACGCTCTTGACGGCCGCCTCCACGGCATCGATGAGCTGCTCGTCCTCGCCGCGTAGGACGGTGCGGGGGTCGAGGCAGCACGCGTCCTTCTCGATCCGAGCGATGACGGACGGGTCGCCGCGCCGCAACGCGGCCGCGAGCCGCGAGGCGGGGCCCGCCAGCGCGATGAGCATGGTGGGGAGCGCGTGGCCGGGAAGCGAGCCGCCGCCGGCGGCGGAGTCTCCTGGGACGAGGGTGGAGTTGACCCCGCGCTCCTCGAGCTTCACCGACCACAGCCCGGCGCGCCTTCTGATTTCCTCGATCTGCATGCGCAGCATGCGTTCCACCGGAATGTCCTCGAGATGCCCGGCCAGCCGCTGGCGCAAAGTCGCCTCCAGCCCGGCGAGGGTGAGCTTGTCGATGCGCACCGCGCGCGCCAGCGGATGCCGCGACAGCTTGCGCACCGCCTCGACGCCCTTTGCGCTGCGAGCGAGGATGAGGCCGGACTGTGGGCCGCCGAGGAGCTTGTCGCCGGAGAACGTGACGACATCCGAGAGGCGCAGCGACTCGGCAACGGTAGGTTCGTCGGCCGTCGGCTCGACGGCGCCGCTACCGAGGTCGTCGATAAGCAGCACGTCGTGGCGCCGCGCAACCGCTTCCATCTCCGTCAACGAAACGGACTCGGTGAAGCCCGACACGCGGTAGTTGGAGGTGTGCACGCGCAGGAGCGCAGCGGTCTTGGGCGTGATGGCGTCCTCGTAGTCGGCCGCGCGCGTGCGGTTGGTGGTGCCGACCTCGACCATGCGCGCGCCGGAGAGGCGCATGACGTCCGGCATCCGGAACGAGCCACCGATCTCGACGAGCTGCCCACGCGAGACAACCACCTCGCGGCCTTTGCACAGAGCTGTCAGGGCGAGCAACACAGCGGCCGCGTTGTTGTTCACGACCAGCGCGGACTGACAATCGAAGATCCTCTTGAGCAGTCCTGCGAGCAGGTCCGCCCGCTCCCCGCGACGGCCGGTCTCCAGGTCGAGCTCGAGGTTGCTGTAACCGCCCGCCACCGCGAGCGCCTCGGTCGCCGATCGTGACAGAGGGGCGCGGCCGAGGTTCGTATGCAGGATCACCCCGCTGGCGTTGATGACGCGACGGAGACGAGGGGTCGCGGCGGCACGCAGCCTCGCGGTTACGCGCCGGCTGCGCTCATCGTCGTCGACAACTTCATCCTTGCGCTCGGCCGCCACCTGGTCGCGGATCGCCTCGACCACCTGGGCGCGGCCGAACTCCACGACCAGCGATGTGTACGGCGGCTGGTTGATCAGCCTGCCTACAGCAGGCAGGGATTCAGGTAATTGAATCTGGGAACCCCGTAACCGATGCATTGCCCTACAGAGATTAGGCTCGCGGGCTTGAAGAATGGCTCCATCACGATGCTGAGGACGGGAATGCCGATGAAATAGCCGATAAATATGACGATGGCGACGCCCGCCCAAACCTCGCGCCGGCGGACGGACACGTTAAAGAAGAAGCGCGGGCTGTGTGAGCGAAAGATGGTCTCGATCACGTCCCAGCCGTCGAGGCCGGGGATTGGCAGCAGGTTGAAGGCGAACACCGAGAGGTTGAGGAAAACGATCGCGTACACAAGAAATGCGAGCAAGCCGATCGGTGTCAGCGCGGCGTGAATGCCGATGGCATTGGACGCCCGCAGCACCAGGCCGAAGGCGATGGCAACGATGAGGTTTGCGGCCGGGCCCCCAAGAGCGAAAACCAGGCGCTGCCGAACCGTGCTGATGCGATTTGGCTGGACCGGCACCTTCCGGCCCCATCCAACCAGGAGCATGAAAACGGCGATGATCCCGATCGGATCCAGAAACCGACGTGGGTTCAGGGTGAAGTAGCCGAAGTAGCGCACCGACCGATCGCCTTGAAAGTAAGCTGCCGCGGCATGCCCCATCTCATGAACCGGGATGGCGATCAACAGCGCCGGCACCAGCATCAGCGCCGAGACCAAGAAGTTGGTGAATTGTGTCAACTACTCGATGGGGATTTTGCCGGTGCGGGCCGGCGTCCGGCGGCGTTGCGTGGTCCGGCGTGCGCCGGGCGCCGCGCGTCGCGTGCGACCAGGAGAAGCATTCGTGACGCGGTGCTCGTAGATGAGCATCAGCGCCGTAATCAGCTCGCGCTGCGCATTGAGCAGGTGCACCTGGGCGGCGGGCGGGACCATGTCGGTGAGGAGGTGGCTGACCCGAGAGCCGAGCTCGTTGACCAATTCGATCAGCCGCTCGCCGTCGCGGCTCACTTCTTTGCCACCTCCGGGCGGGAGAATCGCACGCGCAGCTCCCCGTCCTTGATGGTGGCGCCGGCTGTGTCGCGCTTGGACAGCGCCCGGGGCAGCGAGATCTCGCGCCGGTAGTTCCCAATCGTCACGTACAGCTCCCCGTTGTGCCGGCTCAAGTCCACGGCGGAGCGATCCACAAACGGCACCTTGAGGCTCAGCACGTAATCGTTTCCCTCCTTGTCGATGCGCTGCGGGCTCGACGTGACGAAGATTTGCGCAGGGTCCTGGTCTCCGTAGGTCGCCTTCGCCATCCGCTCGAGCATTTTGACGCCCACGACCTCCCGGTCGAATAGCGGCACGTTGAAGATCGGGATGCCCGCAAACGATTGCTCGACCTCGACCTCGTAGCGCTTGTGAATTCGCTGCCACTTCTGGAACAGCTCGTCCTGCAGCTCGTTGGGAAGAATCCTGTTGACGATCACCGCGTCGGTCGCGTAGCCGAACAGGCTCAGGTAGCTGAAGGCTCGCTTTGCCTCTTTGATCACCATCTTCTCCAGGTTCAGCACGATGCGCATCGTGGTGGTCGCCGGATCGGTCAGCACCTTGCGCATGCCGCCTAGATCAAGCAACAGGTCTTTGAGTGACGCGTAGATCTCGTCCGAAGGGAGCGGCATGCCCATCATGGGCTGCAGGACAGGGCGGGCCACTCGCATCGCGCGCCGCGACCATGGATAGATTTTGTCGAGCCACCACTGGGCAGCATCGGGAAAGGTCAACAGCTGCAGAGTCTCGCCAGTCGGTGCGCAGTCGACGATCAGGACGTCGTGCTCGTCGCGCTGCGCGTAGTGCTTGATCCACATCAGCGATGCGACCTCGTCCATGCCAGGCGGGTTGGCGACCTCGTCGGCGACGATCTCATCGAGGCCCTGCGCCGCGAACACCTCGACCGCGTACTCGTGCAGCTTCTCCCAATGCCGCTGCATCTCGTGCAGCGAGGAGACCTCGTGCGCCCATAGGTTGTTCGCGATCGGGGTCATGTCCTTGCCCAGCTCGATGTCGAACGAGTCGCCCAGGGAATGGGCCGGGTCCGTACTCATGACCACGGTCCGGTAACCCGAATTCGCGCATCTGACGGCCGTGGCAGCGGCGACCGAGGTTTTGCCCACGCCGCCTTTGCCCGTGAACAGGATGATCCGCATGGCCTGAGTGTACCGGCGGCGGGGCGTGAGTCCGGACTAGGCCTGGGCGCCCCCCTTGGCCCCGCGGCGCTTCTTCAAGTGCTCGAGCACCTTCAATGTCGCCTCGGTGTTGCGCTCGATCTCCTCCAGGATCTCCAGGGTCGACTTTTCGGCCGTTTCGGCCACCTCCGCTGTGTGCTCCAGCCGCAGGCGGTCCTTTTGCGCCTGCCGGTTGCCCGACAGCAAAAGGACAGGGCCCGTGAATGCCGCCTGGATCGTGAACGCCAGGTTCAGCAGGATGAACGGGTACACATCCCACTTGTGGGTGAAGAACTCGATGGAGTTGATGACGATCCAGATCGCGATGAACACGCTCTGGATGGCCAGGAACCACCACGAGCCGATGCCAGAAGCCGCCTTGTCGGCAACGCGTTCACCGACTGTGGCCTCATCGTGGAAAAGCTGGTTGACGGGGTGCTTGTGCTGGCGCGCCACCCTTTGCCTGGCGGTCGGAACCGATCCCTCGGACGCCATCAGCTCGGTTCTGCTTCGAGCTCGCGCAGGATCTGCAGCGTCAGCTCGGTGTTTTTCTTGATCTCGACCAGGATCTTGGTGATGTGCTGCTCGCCTTTGTCGGATTCGTCCGCCGCGTGCTCGAGCGTGATTCGGTCCTTCTGTGACTGCCGGTTGCCCGCCAGGAGCACGATCGGTCCGGCATACGTGGCCTGGAACGACAGAACGAGGTTCAAGAGGATGAACGGGTATGGATCCCAGTGGGCGATGAAGATCGCCCACACGTTCAGGTATACCCAGACGACCATGAGGAAGCTCTGGGCGATGATGAACGGCCACGAACCGATGACCGCCGCGACCCGGTCGGCCAGGCGTTCACTGAGCGTCGAATCCTCGTAGTGAGCCTGGTTGACCGGATGCTTGTGGTCGGCGCCGGGTTCCCGATGCACGCGACGAAGGCGGTGCACGATGAGGGCTTTGTGGTCAGCCCCGAGCGATACCGGGGCCTTCGTCGCGGGCTGCGCCATCGCGGGAAAGGTTAGCTATTTGACCAGCTGTGGGACGACGATTGAACCAACCGCCAGCAGCACCACCATCGCGGCGCCCACTACCAGCAGCCGTACGAGGTCTCTGGTGAAGTACGGCACGCGGTCCAGCGGGATCGACGGGTCGCCCGACTGCACGACCATGCGGCCGCGCGGTCCCCTCACGACCTGGTTGCGCGCTCCTAAGGACATCTCCACCGCCCTGACCGTGGCCTGGTCGCCGCCGACGCGCGCCTGCGAGACGGAGCGGATCGCGGTCGGTGTCGCAACGGCGCCGGTCGCGCCGGTGGCGCCGCTGCCGGGTACGCGGACCGGTTGGCGGTATCTGCGTCCCTTCTTGCGGCCCTTTTTACTCATCGAGGTGGAAAGTTTAGTTTCTTTCCAAGACAGGCAGGCGGCAGGAGGAACTGTTGCGAAAGCGTGGGGTGCGACGCTGGGGAGGGTTGCCGCCTGCCTGCAGTTGGGCCGGGGACTCAACCGACTGAGACGTGGGCTACGACATGTTGTGTCCCGGGCGCAGTTATACCGCTCTATATGGGGACTGTCAAGCCTTTACAGGTATTTGCCGAGATCTCAGACCTCGGTGGTCAGATCCGCGTACTCCTCTTCGTTGATGAGGTCTTCAAGCTCGCGTGGATCTTCCATGCGTACGCGCAGCAGCCACCCCGAGCCATACGGCTCCGTATTGACGACGTCAGGGTTCTCGAGCGCCTCGGCGTTGACTTCGAGGACCTCGCCGCTGATGGGCGCCTCGATCGGCGAGGACGCTTCCTCGGATTCCACGTGCCCCATGCGCCGCTTGGCGTGCAGCAGGTCCCCGAGGTCGGGGAGCGCGAGGGATGTGATCTCGCCCATCTGGTCCTGGAGGTACTCGCTGAGGCCGATGATGGCATCGCTTCCCTCGACCCTCACCCACACGTGCCCCGCGCTGAACCGAAGTTGGGACATGGCTAAATGATGAACCCCATCGGCGCCGCTGCAAAGACGCAAGTCGGCCTCTTAGCGCATCGTTAAACAAGACGTGAAGTGGGTGATGTTGATCCTGGTTCTGGCCTTGTTGGTTTTCGTGGCCAATCTGCTCTGGGTGAGCTTCTTTGGAGGGCGGTCTCTGTTCTAACGTCTCTAACGGCCGACGCGGAAGAACACGACGTCGCCGTCCTTGACCCTGTACTCGCGTCCTTCGATACGCAGCTTGCCGGCCGCCCGCAGAGCCTCCATCGATCCGGCTGCGACGAGCTCGTCGACCGAGGTCACCTCGGCCCTGATGAAGTGCTTCTCGAAATCGGTGTGGATCTTGCCGGCGGCGACCGGAGCCGGTGCGTCGCGTTCGCACGGCCATGCGCGCACCTCAGGCTCACCCGCAGTGAAATAGGTGATGAGTCCACCCGCCTCCCAGACGGCGCGCGCGATGCGGCCGAGACCCGACTCGTCGATGCCATAGCTCGCGCGCATCTCGGCCTGTTCGCTGTCCTCGAGCTCACCAAGCTCCGCCTCCAGGCGCGCTGACAGAACGATCGCGGGCGCATTTTCTGCAGCTGCCAGTCGGCTCACCTTGGGAGCAGGTTCGCCTCCGGCCGGGAGCAGCTCGTCGGCGGCGTTGGCGACGTAGACGGAGGGCTTGAGCGTGACCGGAAACACTCCGTTCAGGAGCTCCCGCTGCTCGCGCTCGAGGGGCAGCGTGCGGAGCGACTGGCCGGCATCGAGGTGTGTCTTGGCGAGCTGCAGGACCTCGTTTTCGGCGACTGCGTCCTTCTTTCCGGCCCGGACCTCTTTGGCCACGAGCTCCAGTCGCCTCTCCACCGAAGCGAGGTCGGCCAGGACGAGGTCGAGCGCAAACTCTTCGAGCTCGGCGGCCGGCTGTGGGTCCGGACCGAAGCACCGGGCGACCTTGACCAGCACGTCCGCCTGCCGCGCAAACGCAACGCGCTGGGCCCGGCTTCCCGGCGGCGTGTCTTCGACACGGACCTGGGCGGGGGTTACCTTCAGCGGCTTGACTGCCTCGGCGAGCCGCTGCAGCCGCTGGTCGGGAACGTCCACCATCCCGACCCCATCGGCGCCGCGCCCCGCCGTGAGCGCTTTGAACAGCGTCGTCTTGCCCGACCCGGCCGGGCCGACTATCGCAACGTTGACCGGCAACTAGAGGTGTGCCTGGGAGGGGCGGCCGAGACATTCGGTGCTCCAGGTGGCCCAGATGCTAGGCGCAGCCGAGCACCGGAGCGCGCGCATCGCGTAGATGCGTAAGCGAGGAGCGGATACCTCTGGGGCCCCCATGCCGAAGGCATGGGAGGCAGTGGGCCGCATGGGGGCCGAAGATCCGGTCACCATCTCCCGGCGCACCTCTTAGTCCCGATCCAGCTCGAACGTTTTGTGCAGGACGCGCACTCCCTTGTCGACCTGGTCGCGGGCGACGAGGCAGGTGATGCGGATCTCCGACGTGCTGATCATCTCGATGTTGATGCCGGCGTCGGCCAGAGCTCGAAACATGCGACCGGCGATACCCGGCATCCCAAGCATGCCCGTGCCGACGATCGAGAGCTTGGCGATGCCGCCTGCTGACGCCACCCTGGTCGCGCCGACCGTCTTCGCCGCCGCCTTGACCAGCTTTTCAGCCGCTTTCAAATCGGACTCCGCCACCGAAAAAGTGAGGTCGGTCCGGCCCGAGCGGCCAATGTTCTGGACGATGACGTCGACCGATATCCCGGCTTTGCCCAGGGGTTCGAAGATGGCGGCGGCCACGCCAGGACGATCGGCGACGCCGACCACCGTGATCTTGGCGACGTTTGTTTCCTGCGCGATCCCGCGCACACGCTGTCTGTCTTCCATCGGAACTTTGGCCACGATCATCGTACCGACGCCGTCGTGGAAGCTCGACCGCACATGGATCGGCACGCCGTAGAGCTCGCCGATCTCGACGGCGCGCGGATGCATCACTCGCGCTCCGACCGCGGCCAGCTCGAGCATCTCGTCGTATCGGATGTGGGTCAGCTTGCGTGCCGACTTCACGATCCTGGGGTCGGCGGTGAAGATGCCGTCGACGTCGGTGAAAATCTCGCAGACGTCGGCCTTCAGCGCGGCCGCGAGCGCGACCGCCGTGGTATCGGACCCGCCTCGACCGAGGGTCGTTACCTCAAGGTCTTCGGTGACTCCCTGGAAGCCGGCGACCACCGCGACCTTGCCTTCGCGCAGCAGCTCGAGAATGCGGTCGGGTTTGATGGCGTGAATGCGAGCGCGCGAGTGGTGCGCGCTGGTTTGCACGCCGGCCTGCAAACCCGAGAGCGAGACCGCCGGCACGCCCATGCCCTGCAAGCACATCGCAACGAGCGGCGCCGTGATCGTCTCGCCGTTGGCGACCAGCATGTCGAGCTCACGCGCCGGCGGCTCGGGGTTGACGCTGCGCGCGAGCGCGATCAGGCGGTCGGTGGTGTTTCCCATCGCCGAGACGACGGCGACCACCTGCTCTCCGCTCTTGACCGTCTTCGCTATGCGCCGGCTGACGCGCCGGATGCGAGCGGCGGTCCCCACCGAGGTACCGCCGTACTTCTGAACGATCACAGAGTCCTGAACATCCCCTTGTCAGTGACGCGGGTGACGAGTGGCCGGCCGTGATGAGGCGCTGCGGCGGCCATGGCCTTGGCTACGCGCGCGGCCTGGGAGGTCGCACAGAAAGCGAAGACGCTGGGGCCGGCACCGCAGATGGCCGAGCCATACGCGCCCGCCCTGTCCGCCGCGTCCATGACGTCCTGGGTCCACGGATAGAGGTGAAGGCGGTGCGGCTGGTGAATGCGATCGCGAAGCGCATGCTCCAGCAGCGTCGGCCGCTTGGCGGTGATCGCCCGCACGAGCAGGGCGGTACGTGCCGCTGTGTACACGGCCGAATCCATCGGCACCGAGTCGGGCAGCACGGCGCGAGCCTTCTCGGTCGGCACCGGTGCGCGAGCCACGAACACAGCGAGCCCCCAGCCTGGATTGGGCAGCCGCTCGTCGAACTGCTCGGTAACGATCCGAATGCCGCCGGCCGCGGAGGCGGCGACGTTGTCGAGATGGCCCTCATCGGCACCGGCGTCGATGACGTGGCTCTTCACATCCCACGGGCTGCTGAGCGCGGATGCAGCGAGCCGGGCGGCGGCGCTGCTGCCCAATCCGACCCCGAGCGGTATCTCGCTGCGGACGCGCCCTTTCATGCTGATGCGGCTGAACGGGTTGTCATGCGCGGCGAGGTACTCGGCGCCCTCGCCTTCGAAGTCCCACGAGGGATGATCCGCGGCCTCCGCCTCGACCTCCAGCCAGAGGTCGATGGCCATGGCCATGCAGTCGAAGCCGGGGCCGATGTTGGCGATCGAGCCGGGAACGCGGACGCGCACCTACGCAGGCCCTCGCCCGGCGTCGCGCAATTTCACGCGCAGGTCCGGTGACTCGATCACAGCTTCAAAACCTTAGCGAGTGTA